>JAMOAF010000522.1 GCA_023621895.1 Planctomycetota bacterium | reverse complement strand
CCCAAAGCACCGCCGGCCACTGGAAGCGGGTCATCCCGATCACGTCCCAGCCGATCAGCCAGCCGATGGCGATTGCCAGCACGCCCAGGCCACCCTCCATCAGAACGGCGGCGGGCAGGAGGTTTTTACCTGGAAACAGATCGCTTGACGGCATCTTCTGCCACTCGGACTTTCTGGCCTGCCGCGGTCTGCTGCCAGGCGCCCGAGCGTTACCACGGCGACTCCATCATTCCGACGATCTGGTCGGCGAGACGCTGGATCGCCTGCTGCTGGGCCGTGGCCACCGACTGGCCGTACTCCGGCACGAAGGCTGCGGTGCCGCTGACCGAGGCCAGTTCCGGCGGCAACGGCACGCTGCCATCATAGAGGATTCCGCCGTTGCGGTCGATCCAGCTCACGGCGACCTGGAGATTGACCTCCAGCTTGCGCGGGTCGTCGTAGCGATTCTCGGCGATCACCCGCTTGTTTTCCGCGACGATCCGCCCGGCGAGCACGCTGTCGGCGTTGGACGAGCCGACGACCTTGTAGTTGGTCTTGTTCTCGATCGTCTTGGAGACCGCTTCGGTGAGCCGTTCTCCGAGGTTTCTGCGGAACGAATCGGAATCGAAGATCGGGACGTAGACGGTGTGGACGTCCTGGGGAAAGAGCCCGTGGTTGCCGATCTGGTAGGTGGCGCAGCCACCCGGCGCGAGGGCGAGCACCAGGGCCGCGAGGAGCGGCCCGGCGAGCGGCGGTCGCCCGCCCCGGCGCGCTGAGTCTTGAAAGGGGTGTTTCATGGCATTCCGCGCCGGTCGAGTCCGCGACCGGCGCCCGCTCGCGCGATTTCAGTACTGGCGGCGTTCGAACATGTCGGTCAACCACTTGAAGCGGTTCTTGGGCACATCGGGCAGGTCCCTGATTTCCGCCAACCGCGTCTGGGCGGCTCCGGCCGCGGCCGTCTGCGGATACTCGCGGAGAATCGATTCGTAGTAGAAGCGGGCCGCCCGGTAGTATTTCCGCTTGTCGTAATACTGGCCGATCATCCAATCGCGGTTGGCCATTTCCTCGACGATCTTATTCTTGGCCTCGATCACGCGCGGCCGCTCGGCGCCGAGTTCGGCGCCGAACTGGACGAGCGCCTGGTCGGCGACCTCGCCGGCTTTTTTCAGCGGTCCGCTGTCATAGTAGCCGCCCTGGTAGAGCCGCTGCCAGCTTTCGATCGACAGCAGGTGAGCCTTCAACTGGTGTTCGCTCTTGGTGTATTCGGTTCGCAGCAGGTCGTACTGCTGGGCGGCGTCGCCGTACAACTCGCGGACAAAGTACGAGTTGGCCGAGGCCATCACGGCGTCGTCGGCCAGGGGGCCCGTCGGGTCGTACATGCGGATGTCGTCGTAGGCCTTGATCGCGTAGCCGACCGTATCGATCCAGGGGCGCGATTGGTCGGTGACATTCACGGGAATCCGGATCGGCGGATCGGCGGCGGCGAGCTGCTCCCAGTAGCGCCCGATCGCGAACAGCCGCCGCGTGACCGTGTCGAGATGCCGCGTGTAGTCGTGCTTCTTGAGCAGTTTCTGGTAGGCGCGGTGCGCGTCGGGATACTGGTCGGAATAGAAGTAGCTTTCCCCGGCCAGGAACAGGGCGTCTTCCTCGAGCGTGGAGTCGGGCCATCGCTTGGCCGCCGCGGAGAACTTGCGCCCCGCCGCGGCATAATTCTCGGCGCGATACAATTCGGCGCCTTCTTGGTAGAGTCCGCGGGCGATCGCCTCGTCGGGCCCGAGTCCGACCGCGTCGCGGAGCTTGCGATAGACGTTGGCCGGATCGAGGTCCTCCAGATCGAAGCCGTCGTCTTCCTCGGCTTCGGCCACGGCGCGGAGCGTCTCCCGGTCCGCGGCGTCTCCCGCCATCGGCGGATGGTCCGTCCGCGGCAGCGTGTTGCACCCGCCCGCTAGCACGGCCAGGGCGACAACCGCCGCGATCCGGAGATGATCCAACATGGTTGGGGACATCCTTGTCCTCACTTCCCGTGCCTGCCCGGCAGCTTGTTCAATCCGCATTCACCGCCCGGCCAATTGGCCGAGGTAGTCGTGCAGCCGAGGTTTGCGCCCCAGCAGGTGGCAGACGAAATGGTTCAGCAATCCGCGCAACTCCCCGCGGCTTCGCGCGTCGATCTCGATTCGCCGCCAGGCCTCGCCCGCGTCGGCAAAACTCGCCATGATCCGCAAGACTCCCGCGCTGACCGAGGCGACCTTTCGCTTTCCTTCTCGGCACCGCCCGCAAAGCGCTCCGCCGTCGAGAAGCCCGAAGGTAATACGCCCGGAAAGCGCGATTGGTTTGGCGCACTCCGCACAACAATCCAACGAGGGCAGGTGGCCCAGTTCTCGCAAAGCGCCCAACTCGAAGCGGAGCAACCGCTTGCCCACCTCATCGCCGCCGGCCAGCCCGGCCAGCGTCTCATCGGCCAGGTCGAACAGGACGGGGTGAGGGTCGTAGTCATCCGTCAACGCGTCAAGCAGCTCGGCGGCGTAGTAGGCGGCGTAAAGGCCGGCCAAATCGCAACCGGCGAGCCGGAAACGCCGTTCCAGCTTGGCCTCGGTCAACAGGTCGAGCGTGTCGGACGATTTGCGGAGGAAGACTATTCGACATCGGGCCAGCAGGTCAAGAGCAGACTCGAAAGGACCCTTGAGTCGCCTTCCCCCTTTCGCCAAACCGCGCACCTTGCCAAATTCGCGCGTGAAAAGCGTCACCACCAGGCTCGACTCGCTGAAGTCGACCGTGCGCAGAACGATTGCGGTGGCTTTTTCCGAAGACATGGGGCTCTGGCGAACTCTCCTTGATCACCGGCCGGCGGTGCGCCCCGCGCGCCGGGCCACACCACCGATCTACGCGGTCTCTTGACAAGTGCGGTCGAGGACTTCAATCCGGACTCGTTCAATCCGTCGCCGGGTGGCTTCGATCACCGTGATGCGGAGATTCTTCCACAGCAGCTCCTCGCCATTGACCGGGACATGCCCCAACTCCGTGAAGACGAACCCCCCGATCGTGTCGTAGTCCTCTTCTTCGGGCAGTTCGAGGGCCAACCGCTCGTTGATCTCGTCGACGTGGACCCGTCCCAAGACCTCGGCTGTACGGTCGTCGATTTCCCGGATTCCATCGACGAGGTCTTTGTCGTACTCGTCGATGATCTCGCCGACGATTTCCTCGAGCACGTCTTCCATCGTCACCAATCCGGAGACCCCGCCATACTCGTCGAGGACGACCACCATGTGCGCGCGATCCCGCTGGAACTCCTGCAAGAGGACGTCGACCGGTTTAGTCTCGGGAACGAAATGGGGCTCGCGGAGGAGCGAAGTCCAGGGCGCCCGTGGTTGATCGGGGCCCTTGGCCAATTCCTGAAGAAGGTCCTTGGCGTAGAGGATGCCGATGATGTCGTCCCGCGTTTTCTCGTGAACGGGAATCCGCGTATGCCCGACTCGAACGACAAAATCGAGCGCCTCCTGCCAACTCAACGATCGGGGCATCGAAACCATGTCGGTCCGGGGGGTCATGATCTCGGAAACGACCACGTCGCTCAATTCGATCACGCCCTCGATCATTTCGCGCGCGTCTTCTTCGAGCAGTCCTTCCCGGTGCCCTTCGGTGACGATCGTGCGAATCTCGTCTTCAAACGACTCCTCGTCGGAGGTTTCGCGTTGCCGATCCGCCAGCCGGTGGAGCACCGTGTCGAGGAAGCCGGCTCCGAAAACCAGCGGGGTCATTGCGATGCTGACCGCGCGCCAGAGGGGCCAGGTAAAGAACAGGAACGGTTCGGCGTACAGCCGAGCGACCGTCCAGGGAAGCCAGATCGCCGCGACCAGCATCGCCAGGGAAAATGCGCCGACTTCCGCCAGGGCCGATTGCCAGGAGGGGACGATTCCCTCGTGGAACCGGAGCGTTGCCCAGTACACGGCGGCGGCCAGGGCGACCGCCATGCCGAGCACTTGGAGCGTCTCGGCGGCCAGGGCGACGCGCTCGTACTGCCGGAGGATGTCACCGAGACGCTGCGGCGCCTCGCGGCGCCGGCAGACTTCCTCGAGTTCATGGCGCGAGAACCCGACGAGCGACCGGGCGCCGACCGCGGCGACCCCGGTAGTCAGCAGGCCGGCAACGGCAAGCCAAATCAACACGGCTTCGGACATGGTGAGAAGAAGGCCCTCCTGGAATACGTATCGGGCAATGGTCTGGGCTCAGGCGGAATTTTCGTCCCACGGCGGCTCCAGCCCGAACGGGGCAAGGTGGAGCCGCTCCCGCCGCCGCATCCGCTCGCGCGCGGCGTCCGAATCGTCGCCGTACCCGACCAGGTGGAGCGTCCCGTGAACGACATACAACAGCAACTCGTCCTCCGCGGGCCAGGCGAGTTCGGCGGCAACCGCCCGGGCGGTGTCGATGCTGACAACAACCTCTCCTTCGAGGTAGTCGCCCCGGCGATCGAGCAGGAAACTGATCACGTCCGTGGGGTAGTCATGACCGAGGTGCCGGGCGTTCAACGCCTGGATCGTCGGATCGTCGACGATCGCCACGCTGACCTCTCCGGCGGCGATCTTTTCCTCCCGCAGGATATCGCGGACGGCCTGGCAAATCCGCTGCTCGTCGACGCGGCAGTCCGCTTGCTGATTGGCGATCTCGACCACCAGTTTTTCTCTCAAAACCAATTCTCCATGCGCCGCCGGTTGGGAACCGCCCCCGCGGCCGGTCAGGCGGTCCTCTGCTCCGGATACTTGATCCGGCCGTGGTAGTTGGCGATCAGCGACTTGATCATGCTGTCTTCGACGGTGCGGAGCTCGCGGAACGTCAACCCGCTTTCGTCAAACTGGCCGTCCTCCAGCTTCCGTTCGGCGATTTCGCGAACCAGGCTTTCGATTCTCGCCGGGCCGGGCTCGACCAGGGAGCGGCAGGCGCTTTCGGCCGCGTCGGCCAGCATCAAGACGGCGGCTTCCTTCGTCTGGGGCTTCGGCCCGGGATAACGGAAGGAAGACTCTTCCACCGCGCCGCCGTCGGGGTCGTTCTGCCTCTGCTCGCTCGCTCTCCCGTAGAAGTATTCCACGAGCGTCGTTCCGTGGTGCTGTTCGATGAAATCGATGATCGGCTCCGGCAGGCGGTGCTGGCGCGCCAGGTCGGCGCCGTCCTTGATGTGGGCCACGATCACCAGCGTGCTCATCTGCGGGACGAGCGATTCGTGGCGATTCTCGTTGGGCGGTTGATTCTCAATATAGTAGGTTGGCTTCAGCATCTTGCCGATATCGTGGAAATAGGCGCCGACGCGCGTCAGCAGCCCCCGCGCGCCGATCGCGTCGGCCGCCGCCTCGGCGATCGATCCCACGGTGACGGAGTGGTTGTAGGTGCTCGGGGCCCGGCGGACCAGCTCCTGGAGCAAGGGGTGGGAGACATCTCCCAGCTCCAGCAGACTCATGTCCGTCAACACGCCGGAGAGCCGTTCGACATACGGGAGCAGCCCATTCATGACAAAGCCCGCCGCGACGGCCCAGACGGCGTTGCGGCCGGCCTGCACGAGCAACTCCCGGGAGAGGGACTGCGATTCCAGCGCGGCGACCACCAGGGTGAGAAAAAATGCGGCGACCGAGGCGAACACGCCGACATAGATCAGCTTGCTGCGGCTCCGCACGCGGTCGAGTTGCAGCACGGCGGCGGTCGCCACGCCCCACAGCAGGCAGAGCGCGCCGATCGACTGCCCCAGACCAAGCACCACGGCGAGGGCCACCACGCCGGAAAACAGCAATGCAAGCTGCCGCGTGTAGGCAATCGTGAGAATCTGGCCAAACAACAGCACGGGAATCAGTTCAGCCCGCCATGCGTCGGCCGAGGCCCAGACGGCCGCCCCAACGGCGAGCACCGCCAGCATGGCGACCATCGCCAACTGGCGGAGATTGTTGAAAAGCCGCTGCTCGTGGGAGACGAGGTACAGTCCGCATAGCCCAAGCAAGATGGAGAAGAGGAAGAACACGGAAACCGTTCGGCCAAGCTTCATCGGGCTCGTCCGCGCCTCGTTCGCGGCCTGGTGCTCCCTGGCCAACAGCTTCAGTTCCGTGTCGGTGAGGATGGTTCCCGCGGAGACGACCACCGCGCCCGGCTCGAAGACGATTTTTGCAGGGGGAACCGCGGCAACCGCCCGCTCCATCGCGGCCTTCGTGGCGGTTTCGTCGAGAACAAGGGTGTCCGGCAGATACTTCCACAGCCATCTGAAAACCGGCTCGGTCACACCCGCTAGCCCCGCCTCTTCCAGGTGCACCTCCAGGCTTCGCCGCAGGGTGGCGGCACTGCCGATGACCTCGTCGATGCCCACCATGGCGCCCTTGGAATCCGCCTTGGACTGGCGGACCACGATTCGATCCTGGTTTCCCTCTCCGAGCCGCCGCTCCACCTCCTGCTTGGCCTGCAACGACCGGAGCAGCCCCACGGAGTCGTAGTCCTTCAAGGCGGCGCCGATCGCCCGCATCAGCCGCTTCAGGTCTTCATCCTCCGACAGCGCCTTGCGAAACGCGTCGAAGGCCTGGCGCGACTCGGTTTCGGCGGGTTTCGCGGCCGGGTCCGGCGGCATGAAGTCCTGCCAGAGTTGGGGCCGCGGCATGGCCTCGTACGACGGGGCGGCCAGAAGCTCCAGGACGCTGTTCCGGATCGTCTCCTCCAAGCGCTTCAGAGGTTCCGGGTCGCGGACGAAGACATAGGGGACCTGCCATTGCGCGCGGTCCCGGAGCGAGCGGGTCTCCGCGAGGTCCTCCACCTGGAAGGAGACGCGGGCCGTCAGGTCGGTCGGCGGTCGATAGCCCGATCGATAGGAGTAGGGCAAATCCCATGCTCGAATCACCAGGCAGAGCAACAGCGCCGCGGCGGCGGCCAGGGCGATCCTCGCAAGCACGTCGGGGCGGCGCAGGTTGCCCCACATCCGCTCCCAAGAATTGGGGGGAAGCTCGAGAGCCGCGACACGCTCTGAACGTTTCCTTTTTTTGCCGCCGGTAGCCATGGCTCGACTAGCTGGGGGATGAACGCTTCGCCGGCCCGCGCTCGTAGGCCTCGACGATGTCTTGAACGAGCCGGTGGCGGACGATGTCGGTCCGGGCAAGCGCAACCGAGGCAATGCCGCGGATTCCATGCAGGCGATCGAGGGCATCGATCAGGCCGCTGTGCATTTCCCTCGGCAGGTCGATCTGCGTCGTGTCGCCGGACACGACAATTTTCGATCCGGCTCCCATCCGCGTCAGAAACATCTTCATCTGGGCGATCGTCGTGTTCTGCGCTTCATCGAGGATGATGAAGGCATCGTTCAGCGTCCGCCCCCGCATGTAGGCCAGCGGGATCACCTCGATCAGGTCCTCCTCCATGTAACGGCGAATCATGTCGTGCTCCATCATTTCGTGGAGCGCGTCGAACAACGGGCGGAGGTAAGGATTGATCTTGGCCTGAAGGTCGCCCGGCAGGAATCCGAGGCTTTCGCCGGCTTCCACGGCAGGGCGCACCAAGACAATCTTGCGGATGCGGTCGGCCTTCAAATCGCTGGCGGCCATCGCCACGGCGAGATACGTCTTGCCCGTCCCCGCCGGACCAGTGCAGAGAACCAGGCTGTTGCCGCGGATTGCGTCGACGTAGCGAGCCTGCCCGGCAGACCGGGGGCGGACCATCCGTCCGTTGTATACCTCGATCGGCGGCGCCGTGGACGCCGGCAGGCCTTCGGCTATTTCGGCCAGCGCGCGGGCCACGTCCTCGGGCGCGAGGCCGCCGCCGCTGCGAGCCTGCGCATGAAGCCGCTCCAGCAACTCGGTCGCCTGGGCCACCGCCTGCGACTCTCCCTCGACATGGATTCGGCCGTCCTGGGCGTGAATTCGCACCCCGAGCGAATCGCGAATCGCGCGAAGGTGCTGGTCTCGGACACCGAACAGCGTCAGAAGCGCTTCCGAATCGACCACCGAAATCGTTTGCGTCCTAGAGATCGCCGGGCCCCCCTATGTATCGCTTGCAGTAGGGGCAAATGTGCGTCTCGGCCTCAATCTCCTTCTCGCAATGAATGCAGCGCCGCATCTCCTTCTTCGCCGGCCTCCGTGGAACTTCTTCTTCTTCGAAGGGACTTGCCGTAATTGGCGAGCGGACGGCCTTGCCGGGCTCGTACGGCCCGAGAATGCTCAGAATCGCGCTCTCATCCATCGAGGACGTCTCCGGCTCCGGCACGGATACCCGGGCCTTGCACGTCGGGCACAGCCCCGTCTTGCCGGCAAGCGAGTCCTTGACACGGAGCACGTGTCCGTTTGGGCATACCACCTTAATCGACATTGGGTATCCCTCCAACAGATCAGGAGAATTTCAGCCGCCTGTTTCCATGGAATCCCTTCTCCGTTTCCATTCCACATCTGACTCTGCCATCGTCCACGGCGAAGACCGCCGGCAGGAGACAAGGCACAAAAAACGCTGCCCCGCCAATCCTTCGCTCACCACATTATCATAGTGTGCAACCGACCGACAGAAAACCAGGATTTGCCAATCAACCCACCCCGAAGGGGGGAAACACAAGAGGAGACATCGATGTATCGACACATTCAATTTAACCAAACTATCCCACTAGCCCAAACCACCAAAAAGCGTACGCCACCGGCGAGGCAAACAGCAGCGAATCGACGATGTCGAGCACGCCGCCGAAACCGGGGATTCGACTGCCGGAATCTTTTCGCTTCACGTCGCGCTTGATGAGGGATTCCGCTAGATCGCCGAACATGCCGCTTATGCAGACGGCGATGCCGTACGACCCCCACCCCAACCAAGAGGTGGTCCGCGCGCCCGGATTCATCGCCGGCACCAACAAGAGAAAGGTCGCGGCCGAGGCGGCCACCGAAAACGCCAGGGCGCCCACCGCACCCTCGATCGTCTTGCCTGGACTGATCCCCGGAGCCATCTTGTGCCGGCCGATCAGACGGCCCACCGTGTAAGCTCCAATGTCCCCCATCTTCGTCACGAGGATCACGGATGCGACCCCGGCAATGCCCCACGACATGCGGACCTGGATCAGAAACGTCACGAGCATTCCCAGGTAGACGACCGCCAAAACGGCCGCCGCCGCATTCACCGTCACACCGCCGGGCCGCTCGAAACGCCGCATTTCGGCCAGGAAGATCAATCCCACCCCGGCCGCCAGGGCCATCAAGACCCAGTTGCTCGCGCATGAAGCGCAGTTTGTCGAAGGACCGCCGGAGCCTCCGGCCCCCTCGACGGCGAGGCGGCAATGGAGCGGCGAAACCCACGCGGCCGAGATCAGCAGCAGGTTGACCAGGTAGACGGTCCACTTGACCGGCCGAATCCCGCCCGCCTCCGCCAGTTCAAGAACCTCTCGGGTCGCGATCCAAAGACCGGCCACGAGCATCGGGAACAGGTACATTCCGGGCAGTGCCGCCTTGTGATCGAGCCAGCAGAGCCCAACGACGACTGCGACAAGCAGGGTTCCCAGCAGTAGTCGCCAGCGGAGCATATCGTAAGACGCCTGTTCTAGGGAAGAGTTTACCGACGGACTTGGACCAAGGGCCCAAGATGTCTCGCCGGAGGGCCTATCCGCAACTGCCGCGCAACCCGCCGAACCGCCGATCCCGCGAGGCAAAATCGCGAATCGCCCGGTGAAGGTGCGCCTCAGCGAACTCCGGCCAAAACGCTTCGGTTACCCAGAGTTCCGCATAGCTGATCTGCCAGAGCAGAAAGTTGCTGACCCGCATCTCGCCCGCGGTGCGAATCAACAAATCCGGCTCGGGCATCCCCGCGGTATAAAGCCGCGAAGAAATCACCCGCTCGTCGATCTCGTCCGCTGCCAGGTTGCCCTGCAAGACCTCGCGGGCAATCCGCCGGACCGCGTCGACCAACTCCGCCCGACCGCCATAGTTGATCGCCAGGCAGAGGCGAAGTCCCGTGTTCTTCGCGCTCAGCTCCACCGTACGGTCCATCTCGCGGAGGGCGTTGGCGGGAATCCCTTCTCGCCGCCCAATCACGCTCGCTTGGATGTTCTGGGCGAGAATCGTCGCCCGCTCCTCGATCATGTACTGCTCAAGCAGGCGCATCAGGAAGTCCAACTCGCCCCTTGGCCGTTTCCAGTTCTCGCTCGACAGGCAATACAAGGTAAGCTGCTCGATGCCCAACCGGGAGCATTCCTCGACTGTCCTCCGAACGCTGGCCACCCCTCTGCGGTGCCCCTCAATCCGGGGCAGCCCCTGCGCCTCGGCCCAGCGCCCGTTGCCGTCCATGATTACGGCAATGTGATGCGGCCACCGCTCGCGGGGCACATCGAGAATTTCCGAACGGACGGTACTGGCGGATTCAGACATTTTGCGGGCCGAGCCGACCAGGCAGTGTGCTGACGGATGGTGAGCAAAAAAAGCGATCGGCCCACATCGGGCGGCGGCAAGCCGCCGCGGACGACGCCCGAAAGCTTTCTCTCACAACCATTTAACCTCTCACCCATAATAGCGTCAAGAACGGCGCACCGCCCGCACCGCCCGCACCGCCCGCCGAGATCGGGCCTCGCCGGCCGCCGCCCCGCGGGCGGCGATTATCCGTGCGGGTACTGGCGGCAGTATTCATACAGCGCCATCGCGGTTGCCGTGGCCACGTTGTGGCTGTAGGGAGGCCCGTAGATCGGAATCTCCACGGCCCGGTCCAACGCCTTCAGCACTTCCGGCTCGATCCCCGTCCGCTCGTTGCCCACAACCAGCGCGGTTCGTCTTTGAAACGGGAACGTGAACAGCGACTCGGACCCGCTCGTCTGCTCCAGCCCGACCAATTGATATCCCTCGGCGCGGAGACGAGCCAGGACGGGCAACAACGTCCGGTGCATTTCCAGCTCGATCGCATCGAGGCTATCGCGGGCGATTTTCGCCAGCAGTCTCGCCGTTCCGCAACAGATCATCCGGCGCACGCCGCAACACCCGGCAGCGCGCGCGATCCGCGACAAGTTGATGTTGCTCCGCATCGGAGGGCAGACCACGACCAATTCCCGCGGCACTGCCAACTCGGCGGGGGGCTGATGACGCTGCTGGATGAAGTCTTCCATCGCACGGCCGGCTCGGAGCGAAACGGCGGCAGACAACTTCACCCGCCGCTCCTCCATGCTAAACCGAAGCGCCGGCCGGGGCCAGACGGCAAGCCTTGACCCGGCAAATGGTACGGACTAGACTGCCGCGGTGGTCTGAAATCCCTGGCCGGACCGCCCTCTCCCATCCGCGCCGCCAGGTTCGCCCGCACAAACCGCTGACGCGCTGGAGAATCGATGAGCACGCACGATTCAAATCGAGGCGCCGCATCTCGCGAGAGCCGGCGAGGATTTCTGCACGCCGCCGGTGCGCTGCCGATGGTTGCCGCCGGGCTCGGGGCAAGCCCGCCCGAGAAGACCGACCCGGCGCGGCTCCCCCGCATCCAACTCGGTCCTCACAGCGTCTCCCGGTTGATTTGCGGAGCCAACCCGTTCAATGGAGGATCGCATCTCTCCACGTTCGTCAATCGGCAAATGAAGGAATACTACACCCCGGAGCAAATCATCAAGACGCTCCGCCGCTGCCAGGAGGTGGGAATCAATTGCTGGCAGTCGAGCGGGGCCAACGTCGATCTCTACCGCCGTTTCACCGACGAAGGTGGAAAAATGCATTACCTCTCGCTCGGAGTCGGCGGCGACGACGCGGGCCTCCGCCGCCTCGTGGAGGCCGGCGCGATCGCCTCCGCACACCACGGGGAGGTGACCGATCGCCTGTTCAAGACGGGCAAGCTCGACGAAGTCAATGAGTTTCTCAAGAAGGCGCACGACGCCGGACTGCTCGTTGGCGTCTCGACCCACATGCCCGACGTCGTCGACGCGATCGAGTCGAAAGGCTGGGACCTCGACTTCTACATGACGTGCGTCTACGAGCGCCACCGGAGCGCGGAGGCCCTCACGGCACTGCTCGGGCAGGCCCCGATCCCGGTTGGCGAAGTATATCTGCCCAACGATCCGCCGCGCATGTTCAAGGCGATTCAGGCGGCGAAACGCCCTTGCCTGGCCTTCAAGATTCTTGCCGCCGGGCGCCTCTCCGAACGCCGCCAATGGGTCGAAGACGCCTTCCGCCAGACCTACGCGTCGATCAAGCCGTCCGACGCGGTGATCGTGGGAATCTACGATCGCTACGACGATCAACCGGCCGACTGTGCCGGCATGTGCCGGCGGTTCTGCGTCTGACTCCGCCCGCGGACGCGCGCCCCGGGGGACCGCCGGCGCAGGTCATGGCCTCCATGGTGTACGACTCCGCCCGCGGACGCGCGCCCGGGGGACCGCCGGACCTCGTCATTCGGCCGGCGGTTCCAGGTAATACCGCAGTTGGGCGAGAATCTCTTCGCGCCGCCGCCCCCACGGCAAGAACAGTCCATGGAGCACGTCGATCGGCGCGTCGCGCTCATAAGGCAACAGAAGCGTGCCCGACCGAAACACGCGGTGCCTGCGGACCTCGGTCCATGGAATCCGCCGATGCCGCCCCAAGAACCATTGGTGGACGCCCTCCGAGTTGAGTTCGAATGTGACGGGCACGAAGAACCGCCACCCGGCAACGGCCAGAGCCAGCGCCGCCCCGATCGCCAGATGCATTCGCCCCGTCGCCCAATAGACGTACATTCCCGCGCCCACCAGCCCCGCCAGGGCAAGCATCCCGATCAACGGATTCTCGCGCAGCGGCCAGGATCGCCAGCGCACCAGGGGTGGCGGCTCATCGGTCCATGAGGAATTGGTCGGGTCGGCCAGGCTGGGCATGAGAAACGCTAGTGGCGAGGTTCTTGAGTCCTAAATCGACCTGCGTGATTCGAGGAAAAAGCGGCTGCTGTTCAGATAGCCGCGCGGGCTTGCCCCGCGCTTCGTTACGTACGGGTTGTGCCGCAGCGCAGGCGCGCCGTGCGGCTATCACGCTCTCATGAATTTCTCCCGGAATCACGCAAGCTCATTTCGGAGACGCATTGTCGAAGGAGCGGCTTGCGCGGGGCCTCCGCTCCTTCTATTATACTCTCCCGGAGCGGCGGCAGCCGCAACCGCGGACGGGGACTGCGGTGGTTTTCGCGGCCAGCGCCGCAGCGCGAGCGGTTGCCTGCCTCAAATGCGGGCGGATGGCGGCGTCCCGAGCCTGGATTATTTATGGGCCGATCGTCAACCCGAAGCGTAAGCGAGGGCGGCTAATCCGCGCCTGGCCTCGCTCACGCGTCGGGTTACGGCCTCGCTTACGCGTCGGGTTATGAGAGGTTGACAAACAAGTAGGTCAGGTGGAAGAACACCGGTGCGGAGAAGCAAAGCGAGTCGATCCGATCAAGGACGCCGCCGTGCCCTTCGATCAGGGTGCCGTAGTCCTTGACGCCGCGGTCGCGCTTAATGGCCGACATCGTCAGCCCGCCGCCGAATGCCGTTAGCGAAACGACCAGCGAGGCCAAGGCCGCTTGCCACCACTGGTAGGGGGTGAGAAACCAGAGGGCCGCCCCGACCAGGGTCACGCTGGCGGCGCTGCCCAAGAGCCCTTCCCAGGTTCGCGCGGGACTGATGCTCGGCACGATGGCGTGGCGGCCCGGCAGTTGCGACCAGAGGTACTGGGTGGCGTCAGCCAGTTGCACGATCAGCACGAAGAAGAACAGCAATCGCACTTTTCGCCCCGGAGCCTCGTGGGGCATCTTGATTTCACCCTGGGCTGCCTCGGCGAGCGTCCCGATCTGCGCGAGGCCCGCCGGCAGCGGGCGCTGTTCCAACTCCGCGTCGGCTTCGACGGGCTGGGCCGGCTGCGGGGCAGCGCTGGCGGCTTGGGGCTCTTCGGGCGGGAGGTCCAAGGTCAGCAAGGCGGGCGCGTAGCTGAGGCAATACACGCAAATCAGCAAGCCCGCCTGGATCTTCGCCGTGCGCTCCAGAAACCGCTTCGAATCGCCCGAAAAAGCGATCCGCGCCGGAATCAACAGGAACGCATACACCGGAATGAAAATGCTGTAGACGTCGTAGGCGGTAATTCCGAGCGGCTCTTCGAACCACGTCCGGCCGGCCAGCATCAGGAAGACGTATTGCAGGGGCGTGCAGAAAAAGAACACCCAGAACAGGGCGCGGTGGTCGGCCGGCCGGGTCGGCGTGAGCGTGATGAACTCGCGCAGCGCCCAGAAGGAAATCAGCCCGAAAAGGATGATCGTCAGCATCTTGCCGGCCAGCAGCGCCCCGGCCAAAGGGGCGAAAAGCATCCACCATGCCCAGACCCTCAACCGGAACGTCTCCACGATCGCCGGATCGAGCCCCAGGTCGACTCGCCGTTTGAGAAAGCGCACGACGAGCGTGGCGATGCCAAGCAGCACCAGAACGCCGCCGAATAGTCCCAGGGTCTTCGCGTCCATCAATCTCGCCGTTCTACGCCGAATCCATCCCGGGCAGTTCAGGCTTCCTTCAAGCGGACTACCGCCTCGCGGGCGCGGCGGAGGAATTCGGCTTTCGCCTCTTTCCGCTCAAGCCACATCGGCGGGCCGAACGTCACGCAGGTCAGCATCGGCACCGGCAGCACCTCGCCGCGCGGAAGGATGCGGTTCATGTTGTCGATATGAACCGGGATCAGCTCGAGGTCCGGCCGCTTCTTGCTCAAATAGTATAGCCCGCTCTTGAACTCGCCGACATCCGGCCCCGTCGAGCGACCCCCTTCGGGAAACAAGATCAGCGAGAATTTGTAACCGATCTCGCGGATCATCAGGTCGACGGGGCTTTGGTGCACCTTGATCTCCGTCCGATCGATCAGCAGGGCGTTGAACACCTCGCGCGAGAGGTATTGGCGGACCGGGCCTCCCATCCAGTATTCCTTCGCCGCCACCGGGCGGGTCAACGCCCGGACTTGAGGTGGCAAAGCGGACCAGAGCACCACGGCATCCAGGTGGCTGGTGTGATTGGCAAAGTACACGCGCTGGCAGGGGTCCGGGTGGCAGTCAATCCAGCGCACGCTGGCGCCGCTCAAAAACCTTGCGACCAACGCCAGGATGCCGCCAGCAATGTTCGTTTCCATGTCGTCGCAAAGGCCGCCACTACCCGAGAACCCACGAACAAACCATCCTAGCCTGCATCGGCGGCGACGCACAGGCCCCATAACCCGCCAGCCGGCGCGGAGCCTATTTCGCCTCGTTGCGCCAGCCGAACTTCGCCGCAAACGCGGCCGGATCGAACGTCGCCTGCACGTCGGCGGCGTCGTGCGCCACGTACACGAACCGATCGCGCAGTTGCGGCGAACCAGAATACCGCCCATCCGGGCTGATCACCGCGTAGCGCTGTTCCCGGAGCGAAAGAATCGTCTTCAGCAGCTTGCCGTCGCTCAACTGGTAGAGCCGAAGAATGCTCGGACCGGCGTCCGCGGACAGCGTGCCGTCGGGCGAAAACTGCCGCACCCCAATCGCCAGCGTGCCCGTCCGCTTGCCGCTCTCCATGCTCCAAGCGCACATGTCCGCGGCGCTTCCCGAAAGCAACACCTTGCCCCCCTCCTGCCAACCCAACGCGGCAACCGGGTCGCGATGGCTGTCCGCCGGCAAAATGAACTTCGGCTCGCTGCCATCCGCGGAAAAAACCACGATCGACGGATTCTCCCGGCCGCTCGTGGCGGCCAGCAGCCCCGAACCACCCGACCAGGAGAGCACGCGCAAGCGATCCGTCGAGTCGGGATAGGAGGTCAACTGGCTGCCGCTGAGGGAATCGCAGACCTCGATCCCCGAAACGGAGCCAACCGCCAGCGCACGGCCGTCGGGCGACCAGGCGACGCGGTCGCCGGCCAGCCGGAACCCTCGCTGGAACTGCCCCGTCTTCCCATTCCAGATCCGCAATTCGTCGCCCGCGCTGGCGATCAACGCGCCGTCGGACGACCAGGCCAGATCGACGATCCGTTCGCCGCTGCGCAATTCAAACTTGATCGCGACGTTGCCCGAACTCGACTCCAGCACCTCGGCAACCAGGTCGCTTCGCTGGAAGGATTCGTTCCATGTTTCAGCCGTGTAGGCCAGTAGCGACCCTTCCGCGTCGGGACTGAAGACCAGCGAACGGATCGCGCCGCCGACGCTCAACTGCCTCGCCAACTGGCCCGACGCGACGTCGATGAACCGGATCGAGCCGTCTTGGTTGCCGCAGACGATTGTCTTGCCGTCGGGTGAAAATGCCAATCCACCCGGCACCCCCGGATGAACCGGCAAGCTGGCCGCCAACGATCCAAGACCCGCCCCCTCGCACAACCGCACCGAACCGTCGCCGTAGATCACCGCGTATCTTTCGGAACCGGCGTTGACCGCCAGCAGCGTCGGCCCCGTCTCCGTCTCCGAGCTGATTTTCGCCGTGGTAAGATCGTAGTATCGCGTTCTGCCGCTCCCCCCGTTGCCGGCGCCGACGATCGTCTTCCCGCTCCGCAACCAGTACAGCGCCCGATCGCCGCCGGCATGCGGAGCGATTTCGCCCAGGCGGTCGCCGGTCTGCGCATCCCAGATCACCAACCCGTCGGCGCTGGTGTCGGCGGCGGCACCCGACGCAAGCATGGTCGCGCAGGGAGACCAGGCCAACGCCGAGATCGAACCGGCGTGCGACGTCTCCGCGCGGATCGACAGCGGCGGCAGGCCCGAACCGGTCTCCCAGACCCGGATCGTCCGATCGCTGCCGCTGGAGGCCACTCTCAGCCCGTCGGGCGAGAAAGCGACCACGTCGATCGACCCGGCGTGGCCCGTCAGCGCCGGCCGCACCTTGTCGCTCTTGGCATCCCAGAGAAAAACGGAGTCGCGATCGCTCTGCCCGGGCGTTTCCCCTACGTAGGCCAACAGGGTCCCATCCGGCGACCAGGCCACCGCGCCGGGCGATCGCCCCCGCGCCTCGAACTCGCGGAGCACGATCCCCTTTTCAACGTCCCAGATCAGCAGCCAGCCCGATCCGTAGCAGGCGGCCACGTACGGCCCGCCGGGCGACCAGGCGAGCGATCGCACCGCGCCGGCAGCGCCCGGCCGGATGAAAACTCTCCGCAGCGAACCATCGCCAAGATTCCAAATCCGCACCGCGCCCTCGCCGCTTCCCGTCGCCAGCGCCGCCCCGTCGGGCGCAAGCGCCGCCGAGAGCAACATCGTGCGGTGCCCCACCGTCTCCAGGGTCCAGCTCTTCAGCCCCTCGATCTTCGCCGGCTCGGCAACCAGGGCCGCGTCGGACAGTCCGCCGCGAACGACCGGCCGGGCGGGCTCCGCGATGCTCAGCGGCACGGCGGCGGGCACGGCCACCGCCGGACGATCCGTGGAGATCTTCCAGCCGGGAATCTTCTGCAAGATGATCTCTCTCGGAGCGCCGCGGTTGAAGAAGAACGTCGTTGCGTAGGCGCCCAGAATCCCCATCAACAGGCTGGCGAGCACGCCAATCGTGATCCACAGCCCCCATTGCGGCTTCGGGGGCGGCGGCATCACGTAAAAGTTCGAGTACTGGCTGCGCGATCCGCTATGCGTGCCGGAGCCGCCCGCCAGCCCCGGTCCGCGGCGTTTCCGCCGCGCCGGAGCCCCCAAGGACCCCGACGATGATCCCGGCCCCTCGGCCGGCGTCTCCTCCAGCCTGGCCTTCGGAACCGGCGCCGATTCCGCCGCGTCCCACGCCTTGTTGATCATTTCCGGCAGATTCGCGCCGGCGCACAGAGGGTAAAGCGATTCCGCCAGATCGGCCGGCTTCTGGAACCGCTCCGCCGGGTCTTTCGCCAGCATCTGCTCAAGTACGGCAACAACCCTCTTGGGAAGGTCCGGACGGAACTCCAAAATCGGCGGCGGCGTCTCCTTGCGGTGAGCCATCATCTTGTCGAACGAGCTGGAATACTGGACGCCGCCGAACGGCGGCTGGCCGGCGAGAATCTTGTAAAACGTGCAGCCGAGGCTGTAGATGTCGGCCCGGATGTCGACCGAGTGGGTGTCGGCCACCTGCTCGGGCGCCATGTAGTCGGCCGTCCCCATCGGCTGGCCGGCCGTCGTCAGCTCCACGTTGGATTGCTTGTCGATGTGAAACCGCGCCAAGCCCAGGTCCAGAATCTTCGCCACGCCGGCGCCGGTGACCATGATGTTCGACGGCTTGATGTCGCGGTGGACGAGCCCCTGCTCGTATGCGCACTGAAGTCCGATCGCCGCCTGGCGGATGATCTCGCAGGAGTTGGCCACCGGCAGCGGCCCGAGGTAGTCGACCAGCTCGGTCAAGTCGAATCCATCGATCAGTTCCATGGCCAGGTACTGAACGCCGTCGATCTCACCGGCATCCGTCGCGCGGACAATATTCGGATGATCCAGCTTTCCCACCGCGGCCATTTCGCGCTCGAAACGAGCCACGGCCCGCTGGTCCGTGGTCCGGCTCTTGGGCAGCACCTTCAGGGCCACCTCGCGCTCCAATCGCGTGTGCACCGCGCGGTACACGGTCCCCATCCCGCCATGGCTCAACTCCTCGATCAGCTTGTAGTCGCCCATCTGACCAAGGATCGGCTGTTCTTGTTCCGCCGCGGCGACGGCCGTGTCCGCCGGCGTCGCCTCCGTGGCATTGGCAAACCCCGCGCCGAGCGCGATCGCCCGCGTAATCGCATCCCTACAGCCCGGCTCATTCGAATAGCGGTCCACCGGGGCGGGTTGGCGGGTCAGCTCGATCAGCCGATCGCCGGCCCCCTCCACGCTCGAGAGCAGGGACTCGCAACTCGAACAGCTCTCCAAATGCCGGACGATCGCCTCGGCATCCGCCTCGCCGATCGCGCCCAAGGAAAAATCCGTCAACTCCTCTCGCGTAGGGCATCCAACGCCGCTCATCGTTCCACCTCTCGGAATCGTAAGGACGGAAAGCGAAAACCGGGGGAAGGAACAGCTTCTCGCGCCGCCGCCGGCCTCGGTTTCAGCCAAGACGCACGCAGCCGGACCAAAGCCACAAACCGGCCCCCTAAAAGATCAACGGAAAAGCGCAACACGGGGGGGAACATCTCCCCCAACGGGTGATGCAGGGTGGGTGTCACCTTTTCCAACTGACCGGAGTTCTTCTCGAATACCCCCGCGGGCCTCCCCGCCAACCATCGACGCCGACGGCAGAATCGCTCTGCTGAAACTGATCGCCAATGCGGCCCCCCTCTGATACAATCCTCAATGCGGAAACCGCCAAAATCACCCCCCGTCCGCCGCCACTCGGTTCAACGAGGTCTCATTGGCCATCGCTGCTGGACGACGCAACAATACCGAACAAGTTCCCCATAGGAGTGACAGATGTCGGCTATCGACAGCCTGTTCAAAACCCTTCGCGCCCAGGGCCGCAAGGCATTCATGCCGTTCATTACGGCCGGCGACCCGGACCTCGACTTCACGGCCGACGTGCTCCGCCAACTGGCGGCGCGGGGCAGCAGCATGTGCGAACTGGGCATCCCCTACAGCGACCCGATCGCCGACGGCCCGGTGATCCAGGCCTCGTACACCCGGGCGCTCGGCCACCGGGTGCGGATCGCGCAGATACTCGAAATGCTCGCCCGGACCACGCCGCAACTCGAAGCCCCGGTGGTCACCATGACCAGCTACGCGATCGTCTACCGCCTTGGCCTGGAAGACTGCGTCGCCCGGGCGAAGGCGGCCGGCGTTGCCGGCATGATCGTGCCCGATCTGCCGGTCGAAGAGTCCGACCGACTGGCCGCCATCTGCCGCAAGGAGGATTTCAGCCTCATCCAACTGATCACGCCCACCACCCCCTGGGACCGCGCCCGGCGGATCGCCGACAAGACGACCGGATTCATCTACTACGTCTCCGTCACCGGGATCACCGGCGAGCGCACGGAGCTTCCCGCGGAAATCGTCGACCACGTGTCCGAGTTGCGTTCCCTCACCGACTTGCCGATCTGCATCGGGTTCGGGATCAGCCGCCCGGAACACGTCCAAATGCTCGCCCCCGTGGCCGACGGCCTGATCGTCGGTTCGGCGATCGTCCGCCGCATGGCGGAAGCCGAGTCGCGCGGCCGCCAGGCGGTGCTTGCCGAAATCGGCGACTATGTGGAGCAATTGATCGCCGCGATGGAGGGGTAGAGGATCGGTCGCGCGGGGACCGTTTCAGTCCCCACGGTGAATCCGCCGCCGAGCGGCACAAGAAACGCATCCGCCGCGAGACGGAGACGGATGCTCTCCCGTGTCCCGCAGACCCAAGAAGCGGAGCCAACCACATGCAGCCGCAGCGCGTTCTGACTCGAGTCGTGGCGCTTTCGATCGTCCTTGCCGGCTCCGCCTCGGCCGGCAGCGGCTTCGCATCGCCCCCAGAGCCGCCGCTACTCGCCCACTGGACATTCGACGAAACCGAGGGTCCCGCCTGTGCCGACGCGGCCGGCGGCGGCCGCGAGGCCCGCCTGGCTTCCGGCTCCGACGGCGCAATGGCGCGGACCGAAGGACTGTTCGGCAACGCCCTGCTCCTGAGCGGCCAGCACCGCCTCGCCGCGCCGGCCAGTCCGGATTTCGCCGGGCTGGCCCAACTCAGCTTCAGCGCGTGGGTCATGCCCACGCGAATGGATCGCTACAACGAGATCTTCCGCAAAGAGGACGGCGACCGCCGGCTGCTGTTCTCATTTCAGGAAAACGGCACGATCCTCTCCCTGGGCCTGAACGTCGGCGGCTATGTCGAATGCGACGCCCCGATCCGCCCCGAGCTGGTGCTCGACGGCCTCTGGCACCACTGCGCGGCATCCTTCGACGGCCAGACGATGCGGGTGTTTCTCGACGGCCGCCAGATCGGCTCGTTGGACCGGCCCGGCGCGATCACTTCCGGCGGCGAGGCGCCGGCGTGCATCGGCTCCTCCAGCGGCAACGAGTGCTTCCAGGGCGCCCTCGACGATCTCAGGGTCTACCGCGCCGCGCTTTCCGGCCGGCAGGTGCGGCAGCTTTACACCGAGGGCGAGACGCTCCAGCGAGCGAAGATGAAGGATCTCGAGCTGGCCCTCGCCAACGTCTACGTCCGCCGCGCGACGTTCGCGGAAACGCTCGCCGAAACACGGCGGCGAGCCGTCGAGGATCGGGTCAAGCTCGCGGGGCTTCTCTCCGTTTTCGGGCGGCGCGTGAGCGATGATTTCCCGGAAGCCTGTGAACAGTTTGCCAACTATTCCGGCTTGACGCCGGCCGAATACATCGCCGGCGATGAAAAGCGGTTTCGGCTCGCGGCGGAGCGGCTGATCGGCCTGCTGCTCGAATACCGCCCAATGACCGACTCGCAGTGGCTCGGGCAGACGGACGGCGACCGGCGGCGCTGGGCGGAAGCCGACGCAATCCGCCGGCAATACGACCGGCTGGTTTCCGCGGGCGAGGCGGCGCGGTTTTCGCCCGAGTGGATCGAGCTGGTCCTGGCCGCCGGGGCGCGCGTCGAGTTCCGCCCCTCCGCGCGCGAGGCCGTCGCGCCCTACGTTGCGCCCGCCACGCCGGCGACGCGCGACCTGACGGCCGAGGAGGCCGAAGAGACGCTGCGGCGCGACTGGCTCCACCAGGCCGACGGCCATCCGACAGCCGAGCGGATTCTCGAGGAGATCGGCTGGACGCGGCAGCTCGCCGAGCGAATCGCCGCGGAATATCCCGGCCGCGTGGACTTCGGCCATCCGCTCGCCGCGATCGGCCCGCTGGAAACCCGCGCCAGAAGTCTGCGGGGGGAAGACGTCGATCTGTATTTTTCCGTCCGGCGGCTGAAGCGGTCGATCGCCCTGGCCAACCCGGTGCTCGACTTCGACCGGGTGTTGATGGTCGACATGCCGTTTCCCCAGGGGAGCGAATGGCGGCACCAGACGCGGCACCGCCTCGGCTACATGGCGGTGCCCGGCGGGCGGCTCGTCGTCCTCGAGGGGCTCTCGCCCGGCGGCCGGCTGCGGCAGTTGATGCCCCAGGCGCCGCTCCACGGGTCGTTCTGGCGGCCCGACGTCTCCCACGACGGCCGCACGGTCCTGTTCTGCTTCAAGCCGCACAACGAGAAGGCCTTCCATCTCTATGAAATCAACGCCGACGGCTCGGGGCTGCGGCAGTTGACAAGCGGCCCCTACGACGACCTCGACCCGATCTACCTGCCGGACGGCGAACACATCATGTTCTCCACGACGCGGGGGCACAGCTACGTCCGCTGCATGCCGCCGACCAACGCCTTCGTGCTCGCTCGAGCCAAGCGATCGGGCAGCGACATCTACCTGGTCTCCACCAACAACGAGCCGGATTACCTCCCCTCCGTGATGGACGACGGCCGGGTCCTTTACACCCGGTGGGAATACACGGACAAGCCGCTCTGGCGGGCGCAAGCCCTGTGGACCGTCAACCCCGACGGAACCGGCGTCGCCGCGTTCTGGGGCAACCAGAGCGTCTGGCCCGACCTGCTCAAGGACGGGCGGAGCATTCCCGGCACCCGCCGGGTGATGTTCACCGGCAGCGCCCACCACGACTGGTTCGCCGGCTCGGTGGGCATCCTCGATCCCGATAAGGGCTACAACTTCCCCGACGGGCTGACCAAGGTGACCGCCGAGGTGGCCTGGCCCGAGTCGGGCAACGGCCCGGTCGATCCGATCGAGTCGGCCCGCTACCACGCGAGCGGCCGATACACGGCCTACTATTCGCCCTATCCCTTGAGCGAGCGGGACTTCCTCGTTTCGGCGGAGCGCTCGGGCAAGTTCGTGCTCTACCTGATGGACACCGACGGCAATCGCGAGCTCGTGTACGAAGGCGCCCAGCACATTTTCCACGCCATCCCGCTGCGGCCCCGCGCCCGGCCGCCGGTCATCGCCGACCGGGTGGCCTGGCCCGAGCGGGGCGCGGACCCGGCGGGCCTGGAGGGCGTGATCTACAGCGCCAATGTTCTCCACGGCGCCCCGGAAGCGCTCCGCGGTCACGTCCGCTACCTCCGCGTGCTGGCGATCGAACCGAAGACCTACACCTACTGGAACCAGCGGCCCTACCTCTCGACCGGGCCGGTGGTCTCGGCGGTCCAGTCCGAGGGCGTCAAGCGGATTTTGGGCACGGTGCCGATCCAGCCTGACGGCTCGGTGGCGTTCCGAGCCCCCGCGGGCCAGTCCCTGCACTTTCAGTTGCTCGATGAAAATCAGCGCGCATTGCAGACGATGCGGAGCTTCACGGGAGTGTTGCCGGGCGAGCGGCGCGGCTGCCTCGGCTGCCACGAGCTGCACAGCACGACGCCCGAGCTGCCCCTGGCCGCGATCGCCCTCTCGAAAGAGCCGCGCGCGATCGAGCCGCCCCCCTGGAACGACGACTCGGTGAGCTACGATCGCTACGTCCGCCCGGTCCTCGATCGGGTTTGCGGGCGATGCCACCAGGGCGACGGCGAGGGCCGGAAAACGTTCGACATGACACCCCGCACGGGCTTTCTCTTCTTTGACGAAACCTACCTCACGCTGATCGGGCGGCCCACCTGGGGGCAGGCTTATTCCCCGCCCGAAAACCCGCCGCCCGGCTTCGGCATCGCCTGCACGCTCCTGGTCGAGGCCTACGACACGCGCGACCCGGCCGCCTACCAGACTCCGCTGCCGATGCAGCGGCTGTCCTACGCCAGCCGGCTGATCCAGATCGCTTCGAGCGGAACGCATCACGACGTCCAGGTCGACCCGATCGACCTGTTGCGGCTGATCGTCTGGGTCGATGCGATCTGCCCCTACCGGGGCGCGGAGGAGGTCCGGGCGATTGATGATCCCCAGTTTCCGGGAATCGACTGGCTCTCGATCCGCCCCAGGATCAAGACCGCGCCGCGGATCGCCCGCCCCGGGCCGGTGGACTGAGGAGGGGGATAGCGGTCGGCCATCAGCGGTCAGCGATCAGCCATCAGCGGTCAGCCATCAGCCATCAGCCATCAGCGGTCAGCCATCAGGTTACAGGTCACAACTCCATCTCGTTCCCAAGCTCCAGCTTGGCAGCGGCTGGCGTTTTCATCTCGTTCCCAAGCTCCAGCTTGGCAGCGCGCGGCGTTCCAGATCCCGACGACTCTCGGGCAGTACCATGCCTCAGCGTCCCGCGTGTTCCGGCTTCACCCAGACCGTGACCGGGACCGCGGCCGCCGCGGAATTCTCACCCTCCGCCTCGGCAAACCGCGCCACCAGGCGGGCGTTGGCGACCATCAACTCTTCCGCCTCTCCGACGAGCTGTTCCAGACGCGCTTTTTCGCTGGCCGTGATGGTCCCTTCGTTGTTCTTCTCCAGAAGTCCGTCAAGACGCCGCTGCTTCGCGGCGGCGAACTTCTTCAACTTGGGCGGCAAGGTCTTCTTCATCGGTTCGATCCGTGCGGCTCCATACAATGTCCGTTACGGCAGCAACCCCTTTCTCCTATTATACGATCGCGCCTTGTAGCGCCACTGCTCACTGGAGCCGCGTGCGAAAATGTTCGGCTTGCGATTGAGCCGCTTTCCGTTCGGGTAGACCGCATACATTTCGTGGATCTCAAAATCCACCGCGCCCCGTAGGGTGGTCCAACGCGGTCCATTCCATGGGGGTCTGAACCGCCGTCGCACACACGATCAGCGACAGCGGCGGCCCGCCGCCGGCCGCTCCGCGCCAACTACGGCGCCTTCTTGCCCAGCAGCCCGCGGCTCCTCATCCAGGCCTCGCAGCGCGCCGGCCAGGTCGAACAGGGGTTATCGCTCGGGCGGAGGCCGAAGCCGTGGCCGCCGGATGCATAGACGTGCAACTCGCACGGCACCCCGGCCTTCTTCATCGCCAGGAACATCGCGATGCTGTTCTCGGCGCTGATCCCGTCGTCGCCCGCATGGGCAAAGAAGATCGGTGGAGTCTTCTCGCTGACGCGTATCTCCGCCGCCAGTTGGCTGCTCTTTTCCACGAGCAAGTAGGCCGGGTAGACCAGCACGGCGAAGTCGGGCCGGCAGCTCACCTTGTCGACCTCGTCGATCGGCTCGTAGTGCCGCCGGTCGAAGTTCGTCGACGCCGTGGCGGCCAGGTGCCCGCCAGCGGAGAACCCGAGGATGCCGATCCGCTCCGGATCGATCTTCCACTCGGCGGCCTTGGAGCGGACGAGGCTCACCGCGCGCTGCGCGTCCTGCAACGGCGCCTCGTGCTTCTCCAGGTCCTTGCGGAGCGGGACGCGGTACTTGAGGACGATCCCGGTCACCCCGATCGAATTCAGCCACTCGGCGACTTCGGTGCCTTCAAGGTCCATGGCGAGGATGTTGTAGCCCCCGCCGGGACAGATTACCACCGCCGCGCCGGTGTCGCTTTCCGCCGCCGGCTTGTAGACGGAAACGGTCGGCTGGGTGACGTTCATCAGCCGCGCGACCGGTTTGCCTCCCTTGTCCGGCGCGAGTTGCTCGGCGCCGATATCGCCCTTCTCGCCCGGCGCCGCGCCCGGCCAGACATCCAGGGTCGCCGCCGGCTCGATCGCCCGGCTGCTTGCGGACAGCAGGAAGAAGACGCAAAAAGTCGCCATGAGAAATCGCATGGTTGTCGCTCCGGGTTGGATGGGTTAGATTCGACGCTTGAACCAACCGGCTGGTTCAATCGGATTATCTTCGTCCATGACGCGGTTCCTGCCAAGCTGGTCGCGATCGTCTCCATGGGGAAAGCTCAAAAAAGGCTGATCGCCCTGTCGGGCCCTTCCTGCGTGGGCAAGGGGCCGCTGCTCGCCGCCGCCCGTGAGTTTCACGGCGAGCTGCCGTTCGACCTGGTTGCCGTGATCAAGAGCCGGGAATCCCGCCGTGGTTCACCGCGGCCCGACGAAGCCCTGCTCTGGGACAATCCGGACTACTTCCGCCCAAGCCGCGAGATCAAGCGCCTGCGCGGCGACCGCTATCTCCACGCGACGAGCCACGGGTTCCCCCAGGCACTCGACCTGGAGCGGATCGTGGCGGCCGAAAAGGACCTCGTCGTGGTTGAGGCCAGCTATCGGGTGACGCAACAACTCAAGACCGCCGAATACCTGGCGGGGATCGAAGTCACGACCGTCTTCGTCTCACCCATCGGGCTGGAGGAAATCTGCTACCTCGCGGCCTGCGATGTCCACAAGGTCAAGTTTCTCAGGGGCCTGATGGCGCGCAAACTGCTCGCCCGGACCGTCTTCCACGGCGAACCGTACAGTGAAGCATTGCTCGGCGACATTGCGCGCCGGGCGGGCGATGCGGCAGCCGAGCTTCGCACAGCCTGCCAATTCGACATTGTGCTCATCAGCCGCGACGGCGAGGGCGCGCCAAGCTGGAACCGAGCCCCCAGCGGCCGCTTTCTCGCCAGGCCGGTCGGCGAGGCAGCCGAAACGCTCGAAGCCTTTGTGGAGCTGCTCGCCGGCCGCGTGCCGCGGGCAGCCGAAAAATGGGAATGCAAAATGCTCTGACGGGAGAAAGAACCGATGACTGCCCAGCCCTGGGTGGCGATTGCCGATTTTATCAGCGACGACCTCGAGCCCGAGCGAGGCGTTCTGGGCGAGGTCGCCGGCGTGGTTGCCCTCGACGCGACGAGCGAGGAGCAGCTCGTCGGGCGGATCGAGGACGCCGCCGCGATCGTCCTCTATCACGCCATCTCGATCACGCGGCCGACGATCGAGCGGCTCAAGTGCTGCAAGCTGATCGTCCGCGCCGGCGTCGGCTACGACAACGTCGATTGGCGGTGCGCCCGCGAGCGGGGAATCCCCGTGGCGATCGTGCCCGACTACGGGTCGGAGGAAGTGGCCGACACGGCAATCGCGATGGCCCTGGCGCTTACGCGCGGGGTTCACCTACAGAACTCGCGGTTGAGGGCGGGGCGGGGACCCTGGAACTACACGCAGGCGGTTCCCCTGACGAGGCTCCGGGGACAGGTTTTCGGCGTCGTCGGCCTCGGCCGCATCGGCTCGGCGGCGGCGCTGCGGGCGAAGGCGCTGGGCATGGACGTGGTCTTCTACGATCCCTACAAGCCCGACGGCTACGACAGGGCCCTCGGCATCCGCCGCGCGGAGACGCTCGAAGAACTGCTCGGCCAATCGCTGGTGGTGAGTCTCCATTGCCCCCTGACGGAAGAGACCCGCGGCATGATCGGCGCGGCGGCAATCGCCCGCATCCGCCCCGGAAGCTACCTGGTCAACACCGCCCGGGGCGCGATCGTCGACACCGGCGCCCTCGCCGAGGCATTGGCCAGCGGCCGGCTCGCCGGGGCGGGCATCGATGTATTGCCCCAGGAGCCCCCGGCCGAAAACGATCCGCTCCTCGTCGCCTGGCGCGATCCGGCCCACGCCGCCCACGACCGGCTGATCCTCAATCCCCACGCGGCCTTCTACAGCGAAGAGGGCTTGCACGATATCCGCACGAAGACCGCCGCGGCCTGCCGCCGGGCGATCCTCGGCCAGCCGCTGCGAAACGTGGTAAATTAGGTAGGTTGCCCTTTTCCCTCGCAACATGGAGAAACCACCCGTGAACCATGCCAGAATCACCCGCCGCCAGGCGTGCCGCCTGCTGGCCGCCGGCTCGGCCGCGGCTTGCCTGCCGCTCGACACCCCATCCGCCGCCGGGCCGCCCAAGTTCCAGCTCCACTATGCCCTGGCCTCGAGCATGTACGGCAAGTTGCCGTTGGAAGAGATCGCCGGCGAGGTCCACAAGATCGGCGCCGAGCGGATCGACCTCTGGCCCGAGCATCACGCCAATCAGCGCGAGCAGATGGAGGCGATGGGCCATCAACGATTCGCCGAACTGCTTGCCAAGCACGGCGTCAAGCTGGGCATGACGACCCGCTACGATCTGGGTCCCTTCAACCTGGCGGACGAAATCCGCATGTTGAAGAGATTCGGCGGCTCGCTCGTTGTCACCGGCAGCGCGGGACCGAAAGACGTGGTCGGCGCGGAAGCCAAGACGGCCGTGGCTCAATTCGTCGAGAAAATGAAGCCCCACGTGGAACTGGCCGAACAGTGCGGCGTGACGATCGGGATCGAGAACCACGGCAAAGCGCTGGTGGCCAGCCTCGATTCGATTCGCTACCTGGCCGAAGCCGCCGCCAGCCCGTTCCTCGGCATCGCCTTGGCGCCGTATCATCTGCCCCAGGACGAAAAACTGCTCGCCCGGCTGATCGAGGACCTCGGCCCCAAGCTGGTCCATTTCTACGCCTGGCAATATGGGCAGGGCTGCATGGAGAAGCTGCCCAAGCCGCAGGAGTTGGAGCAGATGCCGGGCCGCGGCTCGCTCGACTTCCGCCCGATCGTTGCCGCACTGAAGCGGATTGGCTATGCTCGGTGGACGGAGATCTTCATGCACCCGGTGCCGCGCGGCATCCCGATCATGGAAACCCTTCAGACCGTGACGGCCGAGATCAACACCGCCCGCGCCTACCTGAGCGCCTGCCTGGCAGAAGCAACCTGAAAAAAAACTGAACCCTGAACCCTGAACCCTGAACCCTGAACCCTGAACCCTGAACCCTGAACCCTGAACCCTGAACCCTGAACCCTGAACCCT
>JAMOAF010000711.1 GCA_023621895.1 Planctomycetota bacterium | reverse complement strand
GTGCCGGCATCTGCCGGTTGTGACTGCGACCAGTCTGAACAAGCTGTTGTTCTACGTCGACTTCCTTCACTTCAAGTCCGAAGCCGTCTCACTCACGGGAGCGGCGTATCGACGTGTTCAGCATGGGCCGGTTCCGGCGGCGTACGGTGATCTCCAGCAGTCGATGGAGCTCGAAGGTTTCATCGAGGTCCAAGAGGTCCAGTATCAGAATGGCAGAACGGGAATGGAATTCCGCCCCGGGCCGAAAGCCGAAGATCTGAAAACGACATTTGCGCCCCGCGAGCTTAGGATATTAGAGTCCGTCGGCCGGGCGTTCAAGGACGTTACACCGCGAGACATCCGAGACCGGTCCCACCAGGAATCGGCCTGGAAGGACACGGAAGACCGGGCGTTGATCTCGTATGAGAAGGCGGCGGATTTGTCGTTGTCCGTGCCGGATTGACCCGGCGACAACTCGTGCGGCCTGCTGTTTCGGCCGCGGGACGGAGAGGATTACAGCCGCGAAGGCGAGGACGTCAACTTGTGAGGGCTCATCGCTTCTCCTGCCCCGATCCGTTCCCTCCAGGATCGTGGATGGTGCGCGGCGCGGCTTCGGCCTCCAGGTCGCCCGTGGCGAATTGAATCCCGGCGAGGTAATGCGCCAGGATCGCCGGCCGCCAGTAGACGTCCTCCTGGTGCCCGAGCGCGCTGTAGAAGACCCGGCCCTGGCCGTAGCGGCGGACCCAGCTCAGCGGATAGTCGCCATGCCTGTCGGTGACGCCCGGTTTGTTCATGTCGGTTTGCGCGGTGTCTAAACGGAGCAGGACGCGGACCCGCTTGCGCGAGAAATCCTTGAACACAAAAATCTCGTCGGTGTGCGGGAACCAGTCCGCGGCGTAACAGCCAGCGAGCGGGTGATCGGGTTCTTCCACCCGGATGACGACAGTGCTGCCGGCATTCCACGGATGGCTGATCGAATAGGCGCCGAGCATCTCCGTATACTCGGGCCAATCGAGGTGGGCCGCGCAGTGAATGCCGACCAGCCCCTTGCCGCGGCGGACGAACTCCAGCAGGTTCGCCCGCCGCTGGGGATCGGCAATCGGGTTGCCGCAGTTGTTGTTCATCACGACGGCGTCGAAGAGCCGGAGTTGGTCCTGGTCGAACATGGCCGGATCGTCGCTGAGCGTGGCCGTATAGGCCCCGGTCTTCTCGCCGAGGATTCTGATTGCCGCGGCGCCCCAGGGAATCGAGCCGTGAACGAATCCGTCGGCTTTGGAGAAGACGAGGATGCGGCGAGGCCTGGCCGGCCTGGCCGGTGCGGTGGCGGGCGCGGCGAGCCGGATCTTTTCCAGGTCTTCCGGCGGCGCCTCGGCCGCCGCCGCCATCACCGCCGCGCCCTGGAGGACCACGATCGCCAGCACGAAACTCGATCGCATGCCTGTCATTGAACTCTCCTTCTCAAGGGCGCCGGCGGCGATCAACTCACTTCGCTTTGGCCTCGATCTTCTTCAGATACTCGGCCGCTTCGTGTTTGTCGATTTCGCGGAGGAACACGTTGCGCCAGCGGATTTCGCCGCCGTGGGTTTGGAGTTGGATGGGGCCGTCGGCGGGGACCGGCTTGTCTTTTTCGAAGTAGTTGCAGAGCTTGGCGTCCTTGACGACGTGTTTGCCGTTGAGCCAGATGTTGACGTATTGGCCGATCATCTTGATGCGGAACGCGTTCCACTGGCCGAACGGTTTGTCGGCCAATTCGAGCGGGTCCTTGCCCGGCCAACCCTGGGGGTTGTTCCACAGGCCGCCCGATCCCTTGTCGGCGCCGATGTTCCACTTGCCGCCTTCCTTGGTGTAGTCCCAGATTTGCACCTGGGGGATGCCGCGGAGGTAGATGCCGCTGTCGGCCTTGGCGACCGTTTTGTAGTCGAGCAGGAGTTCGAAGTCGCCGTAGAAGCGGTTGGTGGTCAGGTAGAGCCCGTGCCCGTCGTTGACGAGCTCGTGGTTTTCGGCCCTCCAGTGCTCGCGTATGTCCTTGCGGCTTTCTTCTTTCTTCTTTTCGAGGTCTTTCGGGCTGAGGTCGCGGTAGGTGTTGTAGTGGACCGTACCGAGGCCCCACCAGCCATCGAGATTCTCGCCGTTGAAGAGTGCAATGAACCCTTTGGGCGGCTTGACGGCGCCGTCGGCGGCGGAGGCAGGGGCGGCAAATGCCGCGGCGGTGAGTACCGCCAGGACGGCGGCCAACAGGACTGGTCTTCTCATCAATGGTTCCTCGCTCAATGTGGGTCGTGTGGGAAAGTCAGGCGTACAGATTCCGATCATACTCGGTGAACAGGTCGAGTGCGAGAGGCACGGGGGCCGCCTGGCCGCGATCCGGCAGGCGGTGCCCCGCCGCCGCCCGCGGGACCGGCCGACCTGTGCGGCGCGCGGGGCGGAATCGATCCTGCCGGGGGAGGTGATTCCTTGTGGCGGTCTTGACGAACGGCTAAGATGCGCTCTGCCAGGCGGGGGCTCCCGGCAGTGGCGCCAGGCTTTTCGCGTTTCTCGTCCTTCCAGCGAGAGGTGTTGTCATGGCGCGGCATCTGGCGTGGGGATTGCGGCTGTTGGCGGGGGCGTGGCTGCTGGCGAGTGCCGGGTGCACGAAGGACCAGGCGCCCGGCCCTGAACAGGCTCAGGAGCTTGTTGCCGAGCCGGCTCTGGAGCCCGTCGCGATAGCGGGCGGCACGCCCGAATTCCGGACGTTGGCGGAACAGGCGATGCGCCTGTGGGAGCGCGACATCGAGGAGTATCGGCGCCTGACGAAAGACCCGCCGGCGCTGCGGCGCCAGGCGGAGGAGTTCATGCGAACCGTCCAACTGGGCATGTTGCCGCAGGTGTACGGACCGGGGCATGCGAAGACGGCCCAGATGGGCGAGCGGCTGTTCGAGCAAGGTTGCCGGGACCCGCTGCTAAAGTCGTACTACGGCCGAGCGATTTGCTGCGCCAAGGGGGCTTACGAGTCCATGCCCCTGTGTGTCGAAAGCCTGAATGCCTGGGGTCAATCCGGGTATCCCGGCGTATACCGGCGAATGGCCGTGTTCACGGTGTTTGGCGAGGGGAAGTTGTACGCCAGATCGTTGGATTGGCCGCGTTTCCGGGAGGAGGCGGCCTCTCTGGCGGCCTGCCGGGTAGGCGACACGACCATTGCCCCGGAAATGCGCCGCGTGGTGTTTCACGAGTTGCAGCCGCTGCTGGGCGATGAGTGCACAAGCCACTGGGAGGACGCAGTGGCGATTTACGAAGCGTGCAGCAAGGTGCCGCAGGCAGACCCGTGGATTATCCACATGCTTGCGGGCCAGGCCTACGTGTCGCGGGCCTGGCATCACCGCGGCGGCGGATGGGCCTACACCGTGACCCCCGAGGGCTGGAAGCTGTTTGCCGAGAACCTGGAAAAGGCGGCCGAGGAGTTTGCCGAGGCGCTGAAGTTGCATCCCGAGTGCCCCGAGGCGGCGGCTCAGATGATCGCGGTCGCGATGGGAGGTGAAAGCGAGCAATCACCCCAAGACTGGTTTGACAAGGTCGTGGCTGCCCAGCTCGATTACCTGCCGGCCTATGGCCAAATGCGCTGGGCCCTGCGCCCGCGGTGGGGCGGCAGCCACGAGGAGTTGTACGCGTTCGGTTGCCGCGCGGCCGACACGCGGCGCTACGACACGATGGTGCCCTTTGAATTGGCGCTGGCGTTGAACGACATCGACGAGGAACTCGACTACGACCGCACGTTCTGGCGCCGCGAAGGGGTTTATCCGCGGGTCAAGGAGGTCCTGGAGGGGATGGCCAAGGAGCCGTCCCGCGCCGACGGGGCCGGCGCATGCCCCTCGCGGTCGGGCGTGATGACGATTCACGTCGCGATTGCCGAACGCGCGGGACAGTACAAGGAGGCCCGCCGGCTCCTCGAGGAACTTGGCGACCGCCTGGATCGCTGGCTCTTGGAGACGTGGTCCAGACACTCGGAATCCTACCTGGCGGCCATCTATGCGTTTACGGGGAACGACGCCGCGGATGTCGAAAAGGCCTGGCGGACGTTGTACGAGGCGCCCAAACCGTATACGGACGAGGTGCTCGAACAGGCGCGAAGCCTCTTTCAGCAGGCCCTGGCTGCCGACGACAACGAGCGGTCGCGGGCGTACTGTCGCGCGCGAGTGGCCGAGATGGAAGGACGCCTGGCGTTTGGAGCCGGGCAGTGGTTCGAAAAGAAGTTCGATCCGACGCTGCTCTGCTGGCTGATGACCGATGGATCTTGGTCGCGGGAGAGCGAGAATTCGGCGGTCGGCGACGCCGGGCGATCCGCCAGCCGCGTCCACGTGCGCCCCTGCTTCGTGCCGTTGCCTCCGCTGGAGATCGAATTCGACATCGAGGCGCCCGATGGCGCCGCATTTCCCTTGACGCTGGGGCTGTTCATTCCGGCAGGCAACCGGGCGAGCGGCCAAAAGCCGGCCTATCATCAGTTCTTCGTCCGGACGCGCGACAACCTGGCCGGCATCGAGATCGCCGGAGACTCCAAGACGGTGCCTTGTCCGCTGAATCCGTCGAATCGCATCCGCGTGCAACTGGCCGAAGGCCGGGCGGTACTCTCCGTAAACGGCCAGGTCTGCCTCGACCGGAGCGACGGAGACTTCCATCCCGAAGCCGCGTTCGATTTCGGTTGCCACGACCGCCTGCCGCCTCAGATGAAGGTTCGCGTGAGCAACGTGCGGATGCGCAAGTGGGAGCCGCCGAAGGAAGAGGCGGCGCCGTCAATTACGCGCACGCGATCGCGAGCGAGGCTGGAAGGTTAGCCCAAGGCCCCTCTGAAGGCCGCCACGTTCACCTCGCATCCGCAGCAGCCTCCGGTGGGCGATCTCGGCGAGTATGCGGTATGCTGATGATGTGCGGGTTGAATGACCGCAACGTCGGGAACTTGCGAAGCGGCTAACGAGGAACGAAATCGATGAGAGTCTTGCTGATATCGGCCAACACCGAACGGATCAACATGCCCACGCTGCCGCTGGGCCTGGCCCTGGTCGCCGGCGCCACTCGCCAGGCGGGGCACGAGGTCTGCTTCCTCGATCTGCGTGCCGGGGGTGACGGCGGTGTGGCGATTGGCCGGGCCGTGGCGGAGTTCTCGCCGCAAGTGATCGGCATCTCCGTGCGGAACATCGACGATCAGAACATGGCCTGCCCCCGGTTCCTGTTGGACGGCGTGCGGGAGGTCGTGGCCGCTTGCCGTGCGGCGACGGCGGCGCCCGTTGTGCTGGGGGGCGCCGGTTACAGCATTTTTCCGGAGGCCGCCCTCGGTTACCTGGGGGCCGACATGGGGGTCTGCGGGGAGGGCGAAGAGGTCTTTCCGGCAATCCTCGATCGGCTGTGGCAGGGGCAGAATCCGGCGGGGCTGCCGGGAGTTTACGCGGCCGGCGGGCAGGCGCCCGCCAAGCGGCATTATGTAGAAGACCTGGATCGCCTGCCGCTGGCCGGCGAGGAGATGTGGCGGGCGGCCGACCGGGAAGATGCCGACCTCTGGCTGCCCGTGCAAACGCGGCGGGGCTGCGCGCTGGACTGCGCATACTGCTCGACGCCGCAGATCGAGGGGCGGCGCCTCCGCTGCCGCTCGCCGGAACTGGTGGCCAGGCACGTGAGGGTGGCGGCCGAGGCCGGTTTTCGGCGATTCTACTTCGTTGACAACACGTTCAACCTGCCGACCGACTACGGCTTGCGGCTCTGCCGCTCGCTGGCGGCGATGGCCGCGAAGGTCCAGTGGCGGGCGATCGTCTATCCCCATGCCGTCCCCGAGGAACTGGTTTGCGCGATGGCGGAGGCGGGGTGCGTGGAGGTGTCGCTGGGTTTCGAGAGCGGCAGCCCGGCGGTGCTGCGGGCGATGAACAAGCGGTTCGCGCCGGAGGAAGTGCGGGCGATCTCGCAGTCGCTCAAAGCCCACGGCATCCGCCGCTTGGGGTTTCTGCTGTTGGGCGGCCCCGGCGAGACGCGGGAGACGGTGGAAGAAAGCGTGACCTTCGCCGAGTCGCTCTCTCTGGACACGCTCAACGTCAACGTGGGCATCCGCATCTACCCGCACACGCCGCTTGCCCGGATCGCGGTCGAAGAGGGGCTTATCGCGGCGGGCGACGACCTGCTGCGGCCGCGGTTCTACGTCCGGCCGGGTTTGGATGACCCGATTCGAGAGACCCTGGCTCGGCGGGGACTATTGACCGGCGGGCCACAGCCGGGGAAGCAGTAAGCGGCCCCGATGCGTGCGTGCGGGCGCCGGAAGGCGCAGGGTGTTCGTGAATGGCTGGATTTCTCCTACTTGCCTATGACCAGGTCCGAGAAGAACCAGGCCGCCGGGTTCGACGGCGAGAAGTGCTGCGGGTGGACGTTCTTCAAGAGCGGCTGCTTGCCCGGCGAGCCGTTGCCCAACATCAACCACTGCGGCGGGCCGGCGTGCGAGGCGTCTCGCCGGACCTCCCAGTCCTCGGACCAGGTCTTGCCATCGGCCGAGCCGCAG
>JAMOAF010000800.1 GCA_023621895.1 Planctomycetota bacterium | reverse complement strand
CCACGCGGCTATCGGTCCGTGGTGATCCAAGCGCGGGGCAAGCCCACGCGGCTATCGGTCCGTGGTGATCCAAGCGCGGGGCAAGCCCACGCGGCTATCGCCTGTCACCTGACTCACACCAGGGTTTTTTTCTTCGCATAATGCTTGTTCATGTCATCATTTCCGTTGCCGTAGGCGTAGCCGTAGCCATAGCTCCCGCCGTAGCCGTAGTTGAAGCCGTGGCCTTTATCCGAGCTGTTGACCACCACGCCGAGCAGCTTGCTGCCGATCCCGGCGAGAATCTGGCGCGCCTGGACGACCTCGGGCCGCCCGTGCTTGGTGATCCGCACCGTCAGCAGCACGCCGTCCGCCCGCGGCGCGATCACCGCCGGGTCCGAAACGGCCAGGACCGGCGGGCTGTCGATGATCACCAGCTCGTATTGCTCGCGGACGATGCCGATGAGCTGCTCGAACTCGGGCGAGGAGAGGACCTCGGCCGGGTTGGCCGGCTGCCGGCCGCAGGGGAGCAGCCAGAGGTTCTCCACGCCCGAGGCCGTGACCGCGTCGACCAGCTCGCTCTCGCCGGCGAGAACTTCGACCATGCCGGCCTCGGGCTGGACGCCGAACACCGCGTCGATCCGCGGGCGGCGGAGGTCGCCGTCAACGAGCAGGACCCGCTTGCCCGACTGGGCGAACGAGACGGCCAGGTTGGCGGCCACCGTGGTCTTGCCGTCACGCGGGTTGGCGCTGGTGATCTGGATCACGCGGCACTTCGCGCCGCTGGCGCTGAAACACAGCGCCGTCCGCAGCCCGCGAAAAACCTCGGCAAAGCGGCTCGACGGGCGGTGCGCGGCGATGATCGACGGATCGATCGCCGGCTCGGCGCCGCGGCCGCGGCGGCGCCGCTTGATTGCCGCCCCGGGCACGTGCGCCATGATCGGCAGCCGCAGCGCGTGGTGGAGCTCGTCCGGGCTGCGGAACGTCTTGTCGCTGAGCTCGACCAGGTAGGCCAGGCCGCTGCCGAACAGCAGCCCGCACACGCCCCCCAGCGCCAGCACGAGCGGCAGAACGGGCCAGCTCGGCTTCTCGGCCTTCTGGACAGGAGCGAGGACCTCGGTCAGGAATCCGCCGTAGTCCTTGATCAGGTTGATCTCGCGGAGCCGGTCGACGACGACGGAGTAGAGCTGGCGGAGCTCGTCGAGCTCCTCGCGTTTGAGCCGGTCGTCGATTTCGTAAGTTGCCAGCTCCTTGGCGGCCTTCTTCTCTTCCTCGGCGAGCCGCTCCAGCTCCGAGCGGCGCTTTTCCAGCTCGGCCAGGTCGTGCCGGAGCAGCCCGACGTGGGCGGCCAGCAACTCGGCCGGCTTGAGCCGCTTGTCTTCCTCCTGCGCGCCGGCCTCCTGGTCGTCGAACTTCGCCTTCTCCTCGAGAAATTCGCGCGTCAGGCGAATCTGCTCGCGGACCGTCTGGACCTTGGGGTGGTCGCTCGAAAAGTCCTCAAGCAGCGTGGCTTCTTCGAGCAACAGGGACAACAGCCGCTGGTACTCGGTCTGGGCGGATTGCTGGCGGACGGGATTCTCTTCGCGATACTTGTGCCAGTCGTATTCGGGCTTCTTGTCGGTCGCGCTGAGCAGCAGGTTGAGCCGCGCAACGTCGCTCGAGCTGAGCAGGGCGAGCCGCTCCAGGTCGCTCATTTCCAGGTTCTGGGTCTGGGCGAGGGCCTCTTCGATGACTTCGAGCCGCGACTTGGCCTCGGTGTGCTTGACGGCGATTTCAGAAAGCGAGGCTTCCACCTTGGCCAACCGCTGCTGGTGGACGTTGAGGCTGCTTTCCCCCTGCCAAAGGAGCGGGGCACTGGCGCGGAACTCGCTGTATTCGTCCTTCTTGACCTGGAGGTCGCTCTTCAGCTTCGTCATCGCGTCGGTGATCAGGTCGACCGCCTCGGAGCTGGTGTCTTCGAACGTGCCCTTGAGAAATCTCTCGTAGCTGCTGACGATCGCCTCGAGGATCGCGGCGCAGTCCTCGGGCGAGGGACCCTTGTACGTGGCGGCAAGGACGCTGGCGTCCTTCGCCTTGCCCTCGCCGCCGCGGGTGACTTCGAGGTTCCCGATGATGTGCCGAACCGGGCTGCCGTCGTTAGCAACAACCTTCGCCAGCGTCGGAAGCTTGAGCAAATCGGCCTGGTCAATCGCCTGCTGAATCACCCGCGGGCTCTGGAACAGCTCGATGTGCGTAGCCAGGATATCGTCGCCGGCCGACTTCTGCTGAAACTCGGTGCCCTTCGCAGCGCCCTGCGAAGGCAAATTCGAATCCTTGGGCATGACAAGAATCCGCACGGTCGATTCGTACATCGGCGTGGTCTTGAAGTAGTACAGGGCGGCAAGGCCCAGGCCCACCGCCAGCCCGAAGACGATCAACCAGAACCGGCGGCGGACAATCGCCAGGATGTCGAGCAAGCCGGCCTCGTCGTGGGCTTGAACCGGCTGGCTGACGGCCGGGCTGATGTTGCGATGGATGTGAACGTCCGATGAAACCATCTCGATGCTCCGTGAGAGAAGTAGGCAAGAAGGCGGGTGGTTAGCGGGGCAGGGGTCGGGGCGCAGGGTTCAGGGTTCGCGGGGCAGGGTTCGGGGTTCAGGGTTCAGGGTTCAGGGTTCAGGGTTCAGTCTTCGCTGCCAGGCGCGCAGACCTCCGGGGCATGAAGTGAAAATACCGTGCCGAACGAAGCGGCTGGCGCCTGTGATGGCTGCTAATTCGTTTATGGATATGGAATTAAATTCATTCCGTCTGAAATATGGATCTGCCGGTCGCGTTTGCCCGTTGAAGCCTGCCAACGTTCGGCGTAGCGGGTGTTGCGGATGGGCAACGGAAGACGGAAAGCGGGCCACCAACCACCAGCCACCAACCACCAGCCACCAACCACCAGCCACCAACCACCAACCACCAACCACCAACCACCAACCCCTCTCACTCCGTCAACCGCGCATAATGGATTTCTTCCAAGAGCTTCCTGTGCCTGGCTTGCTTGGGTTCGAGTCGTGCGCACCAGCGGGCTTGCTCGCGGGCTTCTTCCAGCCGGCCCTGCTGCTGGAGCAATTGGGCCAGCTCGTAGCGCCAGCCGACCTGGCGCGACCGGAGGGCGATGGCGCGGAAGTAATAATCGATGGCTTCCGGGTAATTCTTGCGCAGGGCGCCAATCGCCCCCGCAAGGTGGAGCCGCTCCGCCTCCGCAAGGTCCGACTGGGGCAGGATTTCCTCGGCTCGGGCCAGAAGCCGGGCGCGGATCGGCTCGTCGTCGGCGAACTCCTGCCTGGCGAGGCGCACAAGCAGCTCCGGCGAATCGGGGAGCACCTGGGCGATGCCGCCGGGCGAGGCGAGCCGAGCGCCGGCGATTTGAACCACGTCGTTCAAATAGCGGGGCGCCAGCGCCAGACTCGCCTTCCAACCGGCCAGCGCCGCGGGCACGCGACCGGCCTGGAAGTCGAGCAGCCCGCAAACGTAGAGCAAATCCGGGTCGCCGGGGCGGAGCCGCCGGGCACGGTGGATATGGACCTCGTCATCAAACACCGGCGTGGTGAGCGAGCACAACTGGGCAAGCCCACAGTGGACGTCGGCCAGCGTCGGGCAGGCCTGGCGAGCGGCAACCAGGTGGCTCAAGGCGGGCAGCAGGTTCTCCTGCACCGGCCGTGAGCGGCGGAGGGCATCCAGTCCGCCCGGCATGTTCGAACGCGTGAACAGGCACGCCCGCTGGTGCACCACGAGCGGCGAGGCGAGCTGCGCAAGCCGCGGGTCGTCCGGTGCAAAAGCGGTCTTTTCCCGCAGCTCGGCGATTGTCCGGGTCTGGTAACGCTGCATCCAGAGCTCGGCCAGGCGGCGGTGGAGCTCGGCGTCGCGGGGCCGCTGCCAGCACGCGGCGGTGAGGCTTTCTATATGCCGGTCGAGTTGGACGACGGAAAGCCGGTGCAAGGGCCCAGCCAGGCGGAGGTCGCGAAGCGCTTTTTCGCCCGGCGCGGCTGCGCGGGTCTCGCTCCTCCCCCAAACGCAGCCGAGAAGCAGGGCCAGCGCGAGCGCCGCGGCGGAGACGCGGCGGATTGTGGTCATGCGGCGTCCGGCGAGCGGGTTGAGCCGCGCGGCGCTGCCCGACAGCGCGCCGCAAACAAGGGCGAAGAGCAGGAAGTTGGCGGGGATCAGCAGGCCGAAGTCGAACAGCGCGGCGACGCTCTGCCCGGCGATGGCAAACACCCCGGCGACCCCAAAGGCCAGCGTGCGCAGATCGCATCCACGCGTGAGCAGGCGCCAGATTGCGGCGGCCACCAGTCCGAGCGTGGCCACGAGCAGCCCGATGCCGGCCGCGCCGGCCTCGACCAAGACCTGGAGATAGACGTTTTCGGCGTAGTAGTACCACGACTGGGCCAGGCGGTGCTGGTAGGGAAGGTAAGTGAACCGGTAGGTGCCCAGGCCGCTGCCCGTTTGCCAGAAATCGGCCGCGGCCGCCAGCCCGTCCTGCCAGTGGGGCCAGCGGGCCTGTTGGATCGTTTCGTCGTCGAAGAGCGTGGCGAGCCGGGCGCCGACCTCGTCGCTCATGCCGACCCAGCCGATCAGCAGCAGGCCGACGGTCATCGCGGCAACCGGCCAGATGATCGCCAGGCCGCGGCGCTGGGATGCGGCCATGACGGCGATCGTGGCGAGCACGGCGGCCAACATGGCCAGCACCGCGCCGCGCGAAAGGGTGCAGCAGATGGCCGCCACCAACAGTCCGGCGATGGTCAGCCAGGTGAGCGTTCGCGCGTTCAGGTTGGCCAGCGCGCCGAGCACTCGGAGTCTGAACCGGGCGGCCGGACCGCGGGAATATTGACCGCGCAAGGAAGTGGATTCCCAGCCGAAGTAGCGGGCCAGGCACCAGAGGGCCATGCCAACGGCGGCGGCAAGGCACAGAACCATGTATCCGCCGGCGTTGTTCCGGTTGACGAAGGGTCCGAAAGGCCCGCCGCCTTGGGTCAGGACGATGCCCCAATAGAGCTGGCCGTTGAATGTGAGCTTCTGCGCCAGGCCAAAAAAGGCGATGGCGGCGCCGTTGGCGGCAATCAATCCGCAGAGCCAAAGGTGGCTTTCGGGCCGCGAGAAGAGAAGAGCCGAAAGAAAGAAGACGCTACTGGCCAGGATCAGCAGGGCCAGACTATGGCGGCTGGCAGTGGGATAGACGCTCAACGGGCGGCGGGCCGGCGCGCCGCTGGCCGCCGCCGCGCCCGGAAGGCCGCGGCCTGGCTCGTGGGCCGACGGGTCGCTTGCGGGCAGGAAATCGTCGGCGATCGCGCGCGCCTTGGGCGAGAGCCGGCCGAGCAGCCCGCGCTCCAGCGGGATCAAGTGAAAAATGCCCAGCCCGACGGCCAGCAGGATGGGAACGAAGGCAAGGGGCAAGGGCGGCAGCGGGCGGCGCCGGCCGCGGAGCGCCAGGTTGACGCCAACCAGGCCGAGGGCAACGAGCACGAAGGTGAAGACCCAGGCCTGGACCCAGGCTTCAACCGCGCCGATCAGCCAGGGCGCGGTAAGCACGGCGGCCAGGAGCGCACCGCGCGCGGTTCGCGCGGCGCCAGCGGCCAGGCGCCGCGGACCGTGGTCCATCGTGTGCCGAGAATGTGTCTGGTCTTGCCCTTTTGGGGGGCGCGCTGTCCTCATGAAACGCTCCCAAAAACCGCTCGAAGCGCTAGCGCTTTGCGCCGCGCAGAGCCGTGCCGGTCGGCGACGGATCGCCGATCGTTTCGTCTCACACTCCGCGCAGTCACCCCCCGGTGACGTAGAGAGCTGACCTACCCAGCAGAGGATTTCGGCGTGCTATGGCGCCGCTGGACTCGCCGGGCCGCTGCTGCCGCCGCCGAGGCCGGCCAGACCGGCAAGACCGGCAAGACCCGCCAATCCGGCGAGCGAGCCTATTCCACCGCCGCTGCCGCCCCCGCCGCCAGAGATGGCGGGATAGGCGTAGGTTTCCACGGCGAGCGGCGCCGGCGCGGCGCCTTCCACCTGCTCGCGCGCTTCAGCCGCAAAGGTCAGGTCGAGATACGACTCGGCCGGTTCCGCCGCGGGACCCTCGGCGAGCGAAACCTGCGAGACCTGAGCGACCGGTTCGACGTGGGGCAGGACTTCGACGGCAAAAACGCCGAAACGTTCCCCCGCGTTGGCAATCACCGAGTAGACGCCAGGGCGAAGACCCGGGAGCTGGAACCGGCCGCGGTCGTTTGAGTGGGTCGTGGTGAGCATCAATCCGTTTTGAAATACGGAGATCGCCGCTCGAATCGGCAGCCGCGCGCCGCCGTCGAGAACGCTCACCATGCCGGGGACGTTGCCGTCAACGGCCAGGCGAACGCGGAGAACGGACTGGACGGCCGCTTGCGGCCCGGCGGGTGCGACGACCGCTGGCGCCGCGGCCCCCTCAGCGGCAAGCGAGACGGCGGGCACATGGAGGGCCAAGATGCATACTGCCCCACAAAAAGCGGCAGCGATGAAAAACTTGGATCGCGC
>JAMOAF010000378.1 GCA_023621895.1 Planctomycetota bacterium | reverse complement strand
ATCCGGACGAGCCGGATGGGGGCGTTTGGGCTGGGCGGTCGCTGCCGGGCGCGGACGCCTGTTAGCCGCCAACCTCGCGCTCCATCCGGACGAGCCGGATGGGGGCGTTTGGGCGGATGGTGGAGGCGGCTGTGCACTGGTGAGCGGCCGGTGTAAAGGTGCGCGCCAACGCACGGCACAACCATTTTCTTCGGAACAGAACCGGGAAACACAACTGACTACTGACAGGCGAGCTTTTCACCACCCCACGTGCAATCCAATCAGGGTTGACTTGCGCATTGTCCACATACCTTGGTCGGCGTGCGGGCGCGGCTCCGCCGCCTTCGCTTAGCCTCCGGTGCGCGGTTGAACACTTTTGGCGTACTGCGCTACATGAGCTTGCGTGATTCCGGGAGGAATTCATGAGAGCGTGATCGCCGCGTGGGCTTGCCTCGCGCGGTGGGCCTGCGCTGCGGCACAACCCGTACGTAACGAAGCGCGGGGCAAGGCGCACGCGGCGATCTGAATAGCAGCCGCTTTTTCCACGAATCACGCAGGTCGATTTAGGTCCACGCACGTCTTCAGTAGAATCCGTCTTCGATCCCGGTCGTGAAAGACTCACACCCTCTGACTTCTGACTTCTGATCGCTGACGGCTGACGGCTGATTGCTGATGGCTGATTGCTACTCGCTCCCTCAGTCCAGAAATCGCCGCAGCAGTCCCTCGTAGGCGTCGATCCGCCGGTCGCGGAGGAACGGCCAGTGTGTGCGGGCGGCGTCGATCTGGTCCAGATTGCACTCGACAAGCAGCGTATCGTCGGCGGCGTGGCTGGCTAGCGCGAGGAGGTTGCCGTTGGGGTCCGCCGCAAACGACGCCCCCCAAAACTCGAGTCCGCCTTCGACGCCCGTCCGGTTGACCGCTGCCACGAACAGCCCGTTGGCGATTGCGTGGCTGCGCATCATCATCTGCCAGGCATCGTGCTGCGACTGGCCGAACTCGGCCTTCTCGCCGGGCAGCCAGCCGATCGCCGTTGGGTAGAAAATGATCTGCGCCCCGGCCAAGGCAAACAGCCTTGCGGCCTCCGGAAACCACTGGTCCCAGCAGACGCCCACCGCGATTCGCCCCCGCTGGGTATTGAAGGCCGGAAATCCCAAGTCGCCCGGAGTGAAATAGAACTTCTCGTAGTACAGCGGGTCGTCGGGAATGTGCATCTTGCGGTAGATTCCCGCGGTTGTGCCGTCCACGTCGTAGACCGCGGCCGTGTTGTGATACAGCCCCGGCGCACGGCGTTCGAACAACGAGCCGACGACGACCAGGCCGTGGCGCCGCGCGGCATCGGCCAAGGCCCGGCTCGTGGGACCGGGAATTGGCTCGGCGTCGTCGAACCGGCGGTGGTCCTCGGCCTGGCAAGGATACGGGCCGGCGAACAGCTCGGCCAGGCAGACGATATCCGCCCCGGCAGCCGCCGCTTCGCCAATCCGGTCGAGCGTGGTGGCCACGTTTTCGTCCTTCGTGGCGGAAGCGCGCATCTGGACCAGGGCGAGCTTGACTTTGCCCTCGCGGGGCTGACGTGCGGCATCGGGGCTCATGGCGGGTTCCCAGGGGCGAAGAAAACGCGGACAGCGGCAACCGTCCGTGCATTCTAAATGACGTTGCACGATTTCGGGAGGGCGCTCTCCGACCGCGGCTGCCTGCCGCCGGCCGTCGAGAGTCGGGATTGAGTTTTTCGGCTCCGCCCCCGACAATGAACGGGCGGTTTGCAGTGCCGGGTTCGTGGAGCGTGGAGTTGCGCGTGCCGGGCAATACGCTGACCGGCCGGCCCCATTTTTCGGCGGCCTGATTCCACCCGTTGCTCCGCCGTTTCCACGTCCCCCTGTTTCAGCAATCAGATCATTCCCCCGCGTGCAAGGAGCGCCCCGACCGATGCTTGGACTGACCCACGGAATCGATGAGTACCTGGCCCGGTTGTGCGAAGAGCTCGTCCGGCTGGACCGCGCGCCGATCGTGCGGCTCGCCGAGGCGATCTACGAGGTTTGGCAGGCGGATCGCTTCCTCTTCGTCTTCGGCAACGGCGGCTCGGCGGCCACCGCGTCGCACTTTTGCGAGGACCTGGGCAAGAACGCACTCCGCCCGGGCGACCTTCACGACGACAGGAAAAAACGGGTCCGCGTGCTCAGCCTTACCGACAACGTGAGCTGGATCACGGCCCTGGGCAACGACCTTTCGTACGAGGAGGTCTTCTCCCAGCAGTTGCGCCAGTATGCCTCGCCCGGCGATCTGGCAATCGCCAACGGCGGCCGGCTCAAGCAGATTCAGCACGACGGCATCCACGTCGATCTGGCCGACATGGGCATGACCGAAAGCATCCACGCCTCGATCCTCCACTGGGTGGTGGAAGACGTCCACGCTCGGATCAACCACGCGGGCCGGTTCGCCTGATCATGCACAACTTCAGAAATGTGTCGGACTTCAACGTGTTCGTCAACCCGCCGGAAGGAAAACCACTGGACTTGTCCGCTTTGAGGGAGAAGACGGGTTGCGAGGCGCAGAGCGTGACCCGTGCATCGCGGATGGGGCTGTCCCCCTCGAACTGGACGCTGCGGCAAGACCTGCCTTTTTCCGATTTGGAGCTCCCTCGCGTCTCCGCGGAGACGCTCGACTTCTTCGGCGCCGCAAGGGGCCCCGGCGCGACAACCGGCGCCGGGCCTTTCCTCAAGCAGGCCCTGAAAGCGGAGAGGACGCTTTGGAAGGGGCTTCCTCGATAGGCGTCTTGCGACGGAACGCGTTCTTTGGCTCGGTGTAAGGCAGCGGCCGGTGGCACGGAAGGCGGGAGGCTTTCTGGCCCATTGGCGGGGTCGCCGGGCCCGGCCGGCCGAAGATTCCTTGATCGGGGCTCCGGCGGATTCGTCCAGCCGCAAGCTCTGGTGGTTTTTGCCGCGCGCGGTTAAACTGAAATTTAGGCGGCAGAATGGCTTACGGCGGAAGCGGAGTGTCGCCGCGGCGGTCGACACGCCAGCGGTTGGCGCAGGCAGCCTGCGGTTGGCGGCATCCAGTTCCAGCGGCCATTTGTGATGCCGTAGGTCAAGGGGCGGGATTGCCCAGGTTGGTTGTTGCTGACGCATTTTCCCCTCGCGTTTGACCTCGGTCGGTGCTTTGCGGGCGGGTCCGACCGCCGAAGGAGACGCCATGAGCCAAGAGTCTTCTAACGCTGATTTGCCGGAAATCCAAGACGCGGGCCTTGAGACGCTGGAGCCGCACTCGGCTGGCGAGCCGGCCGAGCCGTTCGAGACCGGGTTGCTGAAACGTTCGTTTCTCCGCGATCTGATCTGGGCCACGCCGAGTTGGCTCTTGAGCATGGTCCTTCACGTGATCCTGCTTCTGGCCATGGCGATGCTCTATCTTCCGGCGGGCGCGGTTGACGACGTCCGTGACTTGCTGCTGGCTTCCGGCGAGGAGGAAATGCTCGACGAACTGGAGGATTTCGAGGACGAGCCGCTCCAGACGCTCGACGTGGTAGCGTCTGACGCGCTGGTTCTGGAATCGGTGGTCGAGCCGACCGATATCCAGATGGCAGACTTCGACGAACCGGCCGCCGCCGTGCACGTCGATCTGAGCGATTTCGGATTGGAGCAGGCTCCGGCCAACGACCTGATTGCCACGGTCGGCGCCTATTCGGGCGATGCTCTCTCGGGTCGGGGGGCGGAGCGCGAGCGGCTTGTCCGGCGCGACGGCGGCAACGACGCCAGCGAGCAGGCTGTCTCCCTGGCTCTCGACTGGTTCGCCAGGCACCAGATGCCCGATGGCGGCTGGTCCTTCGATCACACGCTCTGCCCGAATTGCCGCGGCCAATGCCGCAATCCGGGCAGCCTGATCCAGGCGCGCAACGCGGCCACCGCGATGGCGATCCTCCCCTTTCTGGGGGCCGGCCAGACGCACAAGGAGGGCAAGTACAAGAAGGTGGTCAACGCGGGGCTTTACTACCTGATCACGCGGATGAAGGTCTCGCAAAAGGGCGGAAGCCTGTATGAGAAGGAGGGCCGGCTGTATTCCCACGGGCTGGCGTCGATCGCCCTCTGCGAAGCCTACGCGATGACGCGCGACAAGGGGCTGTATGCGCCGGCTCAGCAGGCCGTCAACTACATCGTCTACTCCCAAGACCCGATCGGAGGCGGCTGGCGCTACGAGGAGCAGCAACCCGGCGACACCTCCGTCGTCGGCTGGCAGATCATGGCCCTGAAGAGCGCCTACATGGCCTACCTTCAGATTCCCGGCGAGACGATCGCCAAGGCCTCGCTGTTTCTCAACACGGTGCAGGCCAAGAACGGCGCCCGTTACGGCTACACCACGCCGGGCGACAAGGCGTCAACGACCTCGATCGGCCTGCTTTGCCGCATGCACCTGGGCTGGGACCACGACACGCCGGCCCTCGTTGACGGGGTGAAGTTCCTGAGCGATCAGGGGCCGTCGGCGACCGACATGTACTACAATTATTACGCCACGCAGGTGCTCCGCCACTACGAGGGCGACTCCTGGAAGAAGTGGAACGCCGTGATGCGCGACCAACTCGTCAAATCGCAGGCGACCAAGGGGCACGAGGCCGGTAGCTGGCAGATTGACACCGGCCACGGTTCGAAGGGCGGGCGGCTCTACTCGACCTCGATGGCGACGATGATTCTCGAGGTCTACTACCGCCACCTGCCGATCTACCGAAAACAGAGCGCTGAAACGGACTTCCCGCTCGACTAAATGAGCTTGCGTGATTCCGGGAGGAATTCATGAGAGCGTGATAGCCGCGTGCGCCTTGCCCCGCGCGGCTCACCTGCGCTGCGGCACAACCCGTACGTAACGAAGCGCGGGGCAAGGCGCACGCGGCTATCTGAATAACAGCCGCTTTTTCCACGAATCACGCAGGTCGATTTAGGCGGCGGCGCCTACCGGTGAAACGCCCCCTCCTGCTCCGGCTGGTAAAGGACTTCCGCGATCTGCATCCGCCGCCGGCCGGAGGGACTCTGCCAGTCGACGACGTCGCCCTCGTTGTGGCCGATCAAGCTGATTCCCAACGGCTCGAAGACGGAGACTCCGTTGGCGACGAATTCGACGTCTTCAGGGTAGACGACGCTGCACGCCATTTCCTCGCCACTCTCGAGGTCCACCAGCCGGACCTGGGAGTTCATCGTCACCAGCCCTCGGGGTACGGCCGCCGGATCGACCTCCAGGGCGCTTTCCAGGCTCGCTTCGAGCAAGGCCAGAAGCCGCGTGCTGGCCTGCGCCCGGGCGTCAGGGCCGACCAGCAGCTTGCCCAGCCGGGAGCGGTCCGTGACCACGATTCGCTTCAAACCGGCCGTGGAAACATCATCGGCGCGGGCTCGGCGCCGCGAGACTCTCCTTGGTTGGTTTTTCAATGGACTGTTGGCGGTCATCTCCTGTTACCTCCCTGGCGTGTGTCGAGTTTTCCGTGATTGCATCCCCGCCCTACGCGGGTGAATCCGGCGGCTGCCGGTCAGACGTCGTACTGCCCGACGCTCTCCGGCTGGAACTGCACGTCCTCGATCTCGACGCGCGTGCTTCCGAACGGGATTTCTGTTTCGGCGATGTCGCCCGCCCGATGGCCGAGAATGGCGGCGCCGATCGGCGTCAGGATCGAGAGGCAGCCCTCGGCGATATTGGCGAAGCTCGGATAGACGAGCGTAAAAATCTCGATCTCATCGAGGTCCAGGTCGCGGAGGCGGACGATCGAGTTCATCGTCACAACGTCCTTGGGCATTTTGTCCGGCGGCAGGATTCGGGCGTGGTCGAGCTTGGACTTCAGCGCCGACGTCAGGTGAAACGGGGCGCCGCCGCGGACGATCGCGTCGCGGACCATCGGTTCGAGTCGTGAATGATCGGTGGTGGAAATGGAGATGCGTGAGTAGTCCATCTTTCTAGACTCCGGTAGAGTGGTTGTTTGCTTATTCGGGGGCTCGTGCGGCAATCGCTGGCCGCCGGGATACGCGTGTCTGTTGAGAATCCTTGGTGGTCGGGCCAGACGCGCGTCCTGCCGGGCAAGGCTCGCGGCTGGCTCTTCTTGACGGTCAGGCCGAGGGGGAGGCGGGCACATAGTCCGCCGGCAGGGCGCCGCCGCGCGGCAGGCTCGCCGCCCGCGGCGAGGCCTGCCCAAGCACGGCAGGAATTTTCCGCCACCCAAGCCTCCGGCACGCCCAGTATCGGAGATCTCCGGCGAGGATTTCGTACGATCCCGGGCTGACTCCTTCGCAAACGACGATCGGTTGCAGGAGTCCTTCCCTGCCGATCGCTTCCGCCAGTTCGGCAACGGCTTTCTCGTCCTTGGGGGCGGGCTCTCCGCGGATCGCTTCGACGTCGATCTCGTGGATCTCGTGCGCCGCGGGGCTGCGCTCCGCCCCGTTTTCTTTTCGATCCGCGGCGGCGCGGAAGGAATACACGTAGGGGATCGCCACGTCGACGACGGGCGATGCCTGGATGGCCGCGAAGACCCGTTTGAGGATCAGGTACGACGTTCTGGCGCGCTCCTGGACCCTCGTCAGGTAGCGGAGCCGCATGTAGACGCCGTAGTCGTACAAGTCGGCGCGGATGTAGGGCGAGCGGTTTGTGGCGGCGATTACGTCGTGCGTGACCGCGCTGGCCGCTTGCAGCAGGATTTCCTCGGCCGCCTTCCAGTCCGAGTCGTAGGTGATCCGCACGACCACTTCGTCGAGCATGTACGCGGCGTTCTGGTCGGCCGTGTAGTTGATCATCACCTCGCTGAACAGCAGGGCATTCGGGATCAGGATGTGCCGCCCGACCGGTTCATCGCCGGCGACGCTCCCTCCCACCTGGTTGAGCGTGGTGTACATGGCGCTGACATCGAGGACGTCGCCGATCAGGCTCAACCGCGGCAACTGCACCCGGTCTCCCGGCCGGAAGGGGCGTTTCATGGAAACCAGAATCCACGCGACGAGGCCGCCCATCGGGGCTTGCATCGACAGGCCCAGGAGCATTCCGCCGAACAGCCCGAGAAACGAGCCGAGCGTGGACAACAAGCCGATTGCGCCGAGCACGAGGATGATGCCGCCGACGCTGGCGATGAACAGGCTCAGCCGCCAGACCATCCAGGTCTCGGCAAAGGGGCGTTTACGCCGCGCGAACAACAAGTGCATGAGCCATGTCGCCAGGCCGGCGCAGGCGTAGCCCGCGGCGAGCGCCATGCCCAGTTGCCCGAGGCTTAGACTTCCCGCCGGCTTGAGGGAAAGGATTCCGGCCCGGTCAAGCCACCAGCAGCCCAGGGCCAAGGCGGCCGCCAGAATGACAACGTAAGATATTTTCTTCACGACGGCTCTCCAGGCTCCGCGGTCGCCACTTCGGTGCGGTTTACAATCTCCTCGACCCCTCTGACGCCGCGCACCTTTTCCTGGGCGAGCTGCTTGAGGTAATAGCTCGGCACGCGGCCGCTCAGAACCAGGACACCGTTGCGCCACTTGCAGTCAACCGCCTTCAACGCAGGATAGCCGCATCGCGCCAGCCGCGACTCCGCCGCCGCGGCGATTGGCTTTTTTTTAGCGCGTCGTGCGTTCCCTGTCACATCCAACGTGACAACCATAAACGTCACCTCCTTGTAAACTACAAACGAATGCAAAATCGACGCCAAAACCACCCACAGCCGTTTCCTGCTCCACGGGGCAGTGGCGTTGTCGCCGGTGCCGGGTTTGAAAACCGCCGGTGGCGATCCACCGCCGGCGTTGCCGTTCGGACCGGCTCGAAAACCTCCCGCCGCGGCTCAACCCGAGGCGCACGTGACACACTCGACGGCATACGGGATCGCGTTCAAGCGCGCCTTGGCGATCCGCCGCCCGCACTCGGCGCACGTGCCGTAGGTACCGTCCTCGATGCTCTCCAGTGCCGCCTCGATTGCGGCCAGGATCTCCTCCTTGGTGACCATCAACTGGACGTTCATCTCCGCGTCGTAATGGTTCCCGGCGGTCTCGGCCACGTGAATCGGCATCCGCGTCAGCCTTGAAGTGCAGGAGAACATCGGGTCTCTCATCCGATCCACGTCGCCGCGAAGGCGCGCTCGGATCGCCAGCAATCGCTCCTTGAATGGTTTAAAATCGTTGCGTTTCATGACCTTGCCTCTCTTGGATAACCGGTGAATTCGGCCAAACAGCCCCCCGCTTCGCATGGAAGGAACCCGGCAGTCCCGAATGGGAACCGAGCCGATTCGCGTGGGCTCCCAACCTCAGCCCGAGCGGCCGTCCGATTGCTGTTGAAAGACGCGTGGTCTAATGCAGCGTTTAACCGTCAACGAACCGCTCGGCTCTCCGCCTCTTGAGGGCGTGATCGGAAGGGCACACTGCGCCGACGCAAGGCGCAGTGGCCGCAAGACACCGAAGGATAAACGCCCTCCAAGCGGAGACTCCGCATCGGATTGGCCGAACATCCACACGAGCCACAAGTCGTGAAACAGGCCCTCCGCTCGGGGCGGGCTGGCGCACAACTCTCCCTCAACCATCCGCCTCGGGAGAAAGGGGCATGCCAGGAAGCTGGCTGGTGTTGGTCGAAAAGCGTTCGGCCCGTCCCGTTGGACGCGGCTCGAAATCTCTTGATCAGCGCAGCGGCTGCCGCACGCGGATTCGGGCGATTCCAAACCCTCGCGAAGCGCACTCAGCAGCAAAGCCGATAGCATCATCGGACAGCTAGTAATCTGGAGTAGCCGTTTCGCCAATCTGAACATGACCACCCAAGAGAATTAACCTGCTCAGCACAGACCGCAATTTGGTGACTCTTGCATCATC
>JAMOAF010000532.1 GCA_023621895.1 Planctomycetota bacterium | reverse complement strand
CCATGGCAGCGGCCGCAGGCCAGGGCGGCCGGAAGCGGCGCGCCGCAGTCTCGGCAGCACGCGGGCCCTTCTTCCTTCCTCCCGATCGCCACCAGCACTCCCCCGACGATCTCGCACACCCCGTGAAGCGGGGTCCAAAGCCGCTCCAACTCCTCAAGCGGCAGCCTACGGCCTGGCCCGAAATGGGGGTCGTGAAGCACGACTCCTTCACGATCGAGCTTGACCAACACCGTGTAGTGACCCAACGGGGAGGCCGCATCAAGCCGATGGTTTAAGACAACCCGCGTCCCGCTTCCGGCCATCCATTGCAGCAGGTCGAGCGGCGAAGCAGCCTGGAGAACGGCCGCCGAGAGGCCTTGCCGCAGGGCGTCTTGGGCCAGCCGATGGGTCCAGCAGACGCGCTCGTTCGGCCGGACCTCTTCCGCGACACGATCCCAGATGTCTTCCTGCCGGCAGTCCACGCCCAACGACCGGTAGACCATCGCCAGGGCCGCCGCCCCGCACGCGCGGCCTCCCCCGACGATCTGCTGCCGCTGGTACGGAATCTCAAAAGCGCCCATGATCGGAACCGGCCGAGGGGTAGGGTCAGGCGTGCCTGGTAGGGCCGCCAGGGCGCAATTGTACGGCCATGCACCCGGGCCAGCGAGGCAAGTACGCAAGACCATCCCCCACAATGATGGGGTACCGGCAACGGGGATTGCGACGGGTGCCGCGCCGGAGGGCAGGTTTTCCAAAATAGACTGGGCCGGCGCCGGGCCATGTCCGTAGAATATTTCAGGTCCGGGGCGTGCGCAATCCAGAGCGCTCCGAATGTCCGCGTTGCTGGAAATGGCCATAGAGGCTACAATCGGCCGGCTCCAACCCTGCCAGCAACTTCTTCCGTCAAGGATGACGAACCGATGAGCTGGGAAGCTCCCCAAGCGGCGGCCAGACTGTCCGCCTTCGAACAACTCCGACTGGCCCGCGAGATTCTCTTGCAGGAGAGCGGTGCGATCCGCGCGATCGCCGAGCGGCTCGATCGGCGTTTTTGCCATGCGGTCGACCTGGTCCACGGGTGCCGGGGCAGTCTGATTGTCTCCGGGATGGGCAAGGCGGGGCTCGTGGGGCAGAAACTCGCGGCCACCTTCGCCTCGACGGGCACTCCCTCCCACTTCCTCCACCCGGCGGAAGCGGTCCACGGCGACCTTGGCCGGGTACAGTCTTGCGACGTTGTCCTAATGCTCTCCCAGAGCGGTGAGACGGAAGAGGTGGTCCGCTTGCTGCCTTGCTTTCACGAGATGCAACTTCCGCTGATCGCCGTCACCGCGCGCTCCGAGAGCACGCTCGGCAGGGCGGCGGCAGCCGTGCTTGAATTGGGTTCGCTGGCCGAGGCGGGCGCCCTGGGCCTGGCTCCCACGAGCAGCACCACGGCGATGCTCGCCATCGGCGACGCGTTGGCCCTGGTCGCCAGCCAGATGCGCCAATTCGGCGCGGAAGACTTCGCCCGCTTCCACCCCGCCGGCAGCCTGGGGCGGAAGCTGAGCCGGGTCGAGCAATACTGCCGCCCCTTGCGCCTCTGCCGGATCGCCGAGGAGTCGATGACCGTCCGCGAGGTCTTCGTGCAGCGAAGCATGCCCGGCCGCCGCACCGGGGCCATCATGCTGGTCGATGGAGAGGGCCGGTTGACGGGCCTGTTCACCGACAGCGACCTGGCCAGGCTCTTCGAACACCGCCGCGAGGAGACCTTGGATCAGCCGATCAAGGCGGTGATGACCGCCAGGCCCCTGACCGTGCTCGCCGGCGAACGGATGGCCGATGCCGTGGCCTTGATGGCCAGGCGGAAGATCAGCGAACTGCCGGTTGTCGACGGCCAGCGGCGCCCGGTGGGACTGATCGACGTAACCGATGTCGTCGCCCTGTTCCCGCAGTTGGACGACCTGGCCGAGCCGGAAGGGGGCGCGGAGGTGCTCCGCGGCGCCTGCCAGTCCGACCGCCGGCGGAGCGCCTGACCCGTGAAATACCGCGAACGAAACAGACCATGAATCTCCAGTCCAAGTGCCAGCCGATCGAGTTGTTGCTCGCCGACGTCGACGGCGTGTTGACCGACGGCTCGATCATTTACAACAACCAGGGAATCGAGACGAAGCGTTTCCATGTCCGCGACGGCGTGGGCATCAAGCTCTGGCAGAAGAGCGGCAACCGTTTTGGGATCGTCACGCAGCGGAGCTCGCACTCGGTCCGCGTCCGGGCGGGCGAACTCGGGGTCGACCTGGTGCGGCAGGGGGCGGCCGAGAAGACGGCGACCGTAAGTGCCATCGTCGAAGAACTGGGGCTCGGGTTCGAGCAGGTGGCTTACATTGGCGACGATCTGCCCGACCTGCCGGTGATCCGCCTCGTTGGGCTGGGCGTGGCCGTGGCGGATGCCGCCGGCGAGGTCCGCGCGGCGGCCGATTACGTGACGTCGCTCGGCGGCGGCCGCGGAGCGGTCCGCGAGGCCGTCGAGATGATCCTCAAGAGCCAGCGGCGCTGGGAGGACGTCGTCCGCTCCTACCTGAGTTGAGCCTGACCCACACCAAGCGAGGTTTGCGCCGGGCGCGACGTTCCGGCCCGCAAGGATTTCATGGCGCGTCTGATCCGGGTGAGTACGAGTTTCGCCGCCGTTTTGACGGCCTACTGCGTCTACGCCGTGGTCGCGGTGCCGCTGATCGAGCCGCCGGCCAGGTCGCCGCGGTCCAGGCCCGCCCGCGTGGACCGGAGTCGAGCCGCGAGCCGGGTCGACGCGGGGCTGGCCGAGCTGGAGGGCCTGATTCCCCCCGAGGCGCGGCAGAAGCTTGAACACCCCAAAATCCTCGAAAGCGAACAGCTCAAGCTGCTGCTTTGCGACTACACGAATCTCGGCGACGGCCGGGTCCGCATCCAGCCGTGCCTGCTGATTTACAAGCCCGGCGGCGGGGGCGAAGGAGCGGCGGCGGCCCCGATCGTCCTCTACGCGCCGGACGGCGCGCTGATGCGTTTCGACCGGCCGCTCGATCTCCGCCGCGGCAACGTCGGCCGGCCCGTCTCCGGCAGGCTGCTGGGCGAAATCACGATCCGCAGCCCGGGCAGGCAGCCCGGCCCCCACGACGACCTGGAGATCATCACGCGCGACGTTCAACTCACCGGGGATCGGATTTCAACTCAGAATCCGGTCCGGTTCCGCTATGGCGCCAGTTTCGGCAGCGGCCGCAACCTGGAGATCACGTTGCTCGACGACGAGGACCGGCCCCGCGCCGGCAAGGAAAGCTTCAAAATCACGGGGATCGAGCTGTTTGAAATCCGCCAGCTCGACCGCCTGCACCTCGAATTCCCGGAGGCCAGGCCGGCCGCGGCAGCCGGCGCCGGACAGGCCGCCGACACTTCCAATTGGGATTCGCGCCGCCCCCTGGAGATCACCTGCCGGGGGCCGTTCCGCTTCGATCCCGTTCGGCAGTTCGCCACCTTCGCCGAACAGGTCGACGTGCTCCAACTCAATCCCAACGGGCCGGTCGACCAGATCAACTGCGAGCGGCTGACGATCCACTTCTCCCGCTCGCGCCAAGGGCTGCTGGAGTTGTCCGCCCCGAACCGCGCCGCCCGCCGCGCCGGCCAGTCGGGGGAGACTTCCCTCCAGGTCCGGGAAATCGAGGCAATCGGCAATCCGGTGATCGTTCGGGCGCCCACCCGCGACGCGGAAGCCCGCGGCGAGCGCCTGGGCTACGACGTGCAGCAGGAGCAGATCGTGCTCGAAGGCAGCGGGGAAGTCTTCCTCCGCCAGGGAAAGAACGAAATCCGCGCGCGGAGCGTCCGCTACCGATCCAAGGGCAAGGGGCGACTCGGCGAGCTCTTCTCCCAGGGGCCGGGATGGATGCGAGGCGAGCTTGCGGATCGGCCCGGCCAGGAAGTCCTCGTTCGCTGGGGCCAGCAGTTCCAGCTCCAGCCGTACGAAGAACAACACGTCGCGTCGCTCGCCGGCGACGTGGAATTGAACTACTCTGGAATCGGCAATCTCAAGGCGGGCGAGGTCCACTGCTGGCTGTTCGAGATTCCCGCCGGTCCCGGTCATGAAAAACTCGAGGTCAAGCCCGACCGCATGCTCGTCCAAGGGCACGAGGCGGGCAACGCCACCCCCGCCGCCCCCAGCCGGCAGCGCTCCCTTCCCCGGGAGCTGCCCCCCGTCGCGGGCGATCGGAATCCCGCCGCGCGGTATGCGGTGGAAATCGATTCACCGCAAATCTTTGGCGGCGTCAACCGGATGGAAGTCTGGTTCGAGGAGCCCAGTCGCCCGGCCGCCGCGACCGCGGCGCCTGGCTTGCCGGTGGCAGTCCCGCCGGCCGGGCCGCCGACCGCCGCGCCGCTTGCCGAGCGGCTCGAGGCGAGCCCGGCAGAGCCCCTCCAACGGCGATTCCGCGTGCGAGGCCAGCTTGTGCAATCCCGCGTGCTGATCCGCGAGCGGAGAGGGGAATTGTCGGAATTGATGCTGGAAGGCGACGTCGAGCTCGATGAAATCCCCCTGCTCCCAGCCTCTGAACAACCGATTCGCGTCAGCGGCGACCGCATCCAGGCGATCGACGCGGAGAGCCCAAACACCAACATCTCGGTGATCGGGCGGCCCGCCCAGTTTCGCGGGCGCGGGTTGACCCTTACCGGCACCAACATCAACGTCAACGCCGGAACGAACCGGCTCTGGATCGACGGCTCCGGGCAGATGGAATTGCCGCTCGACCGCGATTTGAAGGGCGAGCCGCTGGCCAAGCCCGGCGCGATCCAGGTGAGCTGGCAGCAGCGGATGGATTTTGACGGCCAGACGGCCCTGTTTGAAGAGGCCGTCACCGCAAACACTGCCAGTGAAGTGTTGCGGACCGAGACCCTCGAAGTGCGGTTCACCCGGCCAATCCAGTTTCGCCAGGCCGGTTCGCAACCCGCCCCGGACCTCGACCGCCTGACATGCCGGGGCGGCGTGCTGTTTGAAGGGCGCGGCTTTGAAGAGTCCGCCCAGGTTTCGTGGCAACAGTTCGAGGCGGGGCAGCTCTCGATCGACCGCACGAGGGGCGAAATCCATGCCCAGGGCCCCGGCCGCGTCACCTCGATTCGCCCCCGCGTTGCCAACCTCACGCTGCGGCGCGGCGCGGAGCCCCCCGCGGCCCTGCCGCCACCCTCGCCCGGAGGCAAGCTGGCCTGCCTCGACGTGCGCTTCCAGGACTCGCTCAGCGGAGACATCAACAACCGCAAGCTCGTTTTTCACGACCAGGTGCAGTCTGTTTATGGCGACGTTGCCTCGTGGCAGTCGCGGCTCGACATCCACGATCCCGATGCGCTGGGAGAGACCGGCGTGAAACTCAGTGCGGATCAACTTTCCGTGGCGGAAGCGATCACGCCGCTGACCGGCCGCCAGACGGTCGAACTGGAGGCGCTGGGCAACGTCATCGCCGAGAATCGCACCTACACTGCTCGGGCATCGCGGCTGACCTACAGCGAAAGCAAGGATCTGCTGATCCTCGAGGGCAACGGCCATGTACCGGCGGAGTTGGCCCACCAGAAATTCATCGGCGGCCCCGTGCTCACCTCGGCCGCTCGGCAGATCTACTTCTGGCCGTCAACCAAGAGCGTCAAAGTGGCCGACGGCCGATCCTTGGAAATGAACGTGATCGAGGGGCCGTGACCGAGCGGGTCAGGAGTCAGGGGTCAGGAGTCAGGGGCCAGGAGTCAGGCGTCAGGAGTCAGGCGTCAGGAGTCAGGCGTCAGGAGTCAGGGGTCAGGAGACAGGCGTCAGGAGTCAGGCGTCAGGAGACAGGGGTCAGGGGTCGCACCTGGTTCCCAAGCTCCTGCTTGGGAACACGTGGAGTGAGACTCCTGACGGCTGGCTACTTTTTTCGCACCTGGTTCCCGAGCTCCTGCTTGGGAATACGTGGAGTGAAACCCCTGACGGCTGGCTACTTTTTTCGCACCTGGTTCCCAAGCTCCTGCTTGGGAACCTTCCGATCCTGAAGAAGACGCAGTATTATCATTCCAGAAACCGTTCCCAAGCTGGAGCTTGGGAACGAGGTGAAGACTGAACCCTGAACCCTGAACCCTGAACCCTGAACCCCGAACCCCGAACCCGGAACCCTGCCCCCTGACCACTCCCCTTGGACTGTTCGCAAGTGCGCCCCCTCCGACTGGTGATCACAACCCGGCGATTCTGGCCCGCCGTCGGCGGCACGGAGCGATTCATTGCCAACCTGGCGGCGGGGCTGGCGGCGCGGGGGGCGCTGGTGACCGTGTTGACAATCCAGTGGGACCCGACTTGGCCGGCCGAGATCACGTACCGGGGCGCCGCGGTCGTGCGCTTGCCGAGGCCCGAGGAGGGTTTTTTTGGCTCTCGCCGGGCGATGCGAAATCTCGCCCGATGGCTCCGCCGCCATGACGGCCTTTACGACCTGGTGTACGTCTGCGGTCTCCGCGACGACGCTTTCGCCGCCCTGGGCGCTGCCGGAGGCCGCGTGCCGGTCGTGCTCCGTGCGACCAG
>JAMOAF010001140.1 GCA_023621895.1 Planctomycetota bacterium | reverse complement strand
CCCGCATTCCATTACGTGCCGCCGGATACCGCCGGATACACCTGCAACGCGCGCGTGCCCTACGACGTCGAACAGGCGCGCCGCCTCCTCGCCGAGGCCGGATATCCCGAGGGGAACGGTTTCCCGCAGGTCGAGCTGCTCTACAATACCAGCGACGACCACAAACGCATCGCGGAAGCCGTCCAGCAGATGTGGAAAGAAGCCTTGGGCGTCGAGATGCAGTTGCTGAACCAGGACTGGAAAGTGTACCTGGACTCGATGAACACCTTGAACTACGATATCGCGCGCTCGGGGTGGATCGGCGATTACAGCGACCCGTACAACTTCCTGGAGTGTTTTCTGAGCGGCAACGGCAACAACCGTACGGGCTACGCATCTGACCAATACGACCGGCTGGTGCGCAAGGGGGCTTCCATTCTGCACAAAGAGGGCCGGCTCGCTACGTACCAGCAGGCTGAAGCTCTCTTGCTACAGGACGCGCCCATCATTCCCATCTATTTCTACACGCGGCCGTACTTGAAATCGCCGGACGTGCGCAACTGGCAGCCCAACCATCTCGGGTATATCTCATGGAAAACCCTGTATCTCGAGCCCGCGGCGGAAGCGGCAAAGTAGCAGCCCGGTCCGTCTCCGGTTCCTGCGACACACTTGAAGCCGGCCCGGCCGGCCGTCATAATCAGTATTCAGAGTATTAGCCATTTTGGGACAGGTCCCGCGCAAGGAGCAGGAAACATATGCTGCGCGATTTGGTTTTGCGAAGCCGGAGCATCCGGCGGTTCTATGAAGATACCCCAGTCGCTTTGAAGGACTTGCGGGAATTGGTGGACTTGGCGCGTCTGACCCCGTCGGCAGCCAATCTCCAGCCGTTGAAGTACGTCATCGCGAGAGACAAAGCGCTCAACGAGAGGATCTTCGGCACGCTGGCGTGGGCGGGGTATCTCAAAGACTGGGACGGCCCAAGCCCGGGCGAGCGTCCCGGCGGCTACGTGATCATTCTCGGCGACAAGGAGGTCGCGGCAACGTTCGGCTGGGATCAAGGCATTGCCGCGCAGACCATCTGCCTGGGCGCCGCCGAGATGGGTCTCGGCGCCTGCATGATCGGCAGCATCAAACGCGAGGAGCTGCGGAGCATCCTTGAGCTATCAGCGGACCGGTTCGAGCTCCTGCTTGTTATCGCTCTGGGAAAACCGCGCGAACGCATCGAACTCGAAATCGTGACCGAGCCCGGCAAGATCGAGTACTACCGCGACGACAACGACGTGCACCACGTGCCCAAACGCCGCCTCGAAGACGTCCTCCTCGCCGAGTACTGACAGGTCCGCTGGCTCTTTGCGCCACAGCCGGAGGGGCCATGCGGAACACGTGCCCGGCTGGTCATTGGGCGGGCGGCGTGTAACCGGTGAACTGTTCCAGCAGGACCTGTGCCGTCCATTGGGCCGCGGAGGCGACCACTTCCTGGCAGTTTCCCCCTTTGGCGGCGTCTTCGCACAAGACGCTTCCGTAAGCCTGCTGAAACTTTTGCGCCACGCGCTGTATCAGTTTGTGAGCAAGGTCCGTGCTGGCGAAGTTCTCGCCGCCGCAGATATAGCCGATCACAATACCCGCCCCGGTGAAGGAGCCGCAGCTCAACTTTTTGCCGGGGGCTGCGCCGCCGTCAAGGCACGTTGCCGCACGGAACAGGCCGCCGTGATTCGGGACCATATCGAGCGCTTCCTGAAGCGCGGCCACCGTGCATCTGCAACACCCCCCATGTTCCCGGTGGAGCCGGCGCCCGAGGTCATACGCCTTCTTGATGACCGCCGCGCCGTCTTCCGTGAGCGGGAGCCGGGTGTTCTCGTCATAGATCTCGAACGCCTCCTCCGGACCGGCGGCGCATGCGTCGCCTGCATGCATCTGGCTGAACCCGAGCCCCGCGCCCACCGCCAGCAGGAATCGCCGCCGCGCGGACGAGGGCATGCCGTCACACGGGGTCATATGCCCGTCATCGGTGCGTTCTTTGACAACAGTATGGGCCGTATCGCTGATCATCGCACGCATCCTCCCGATCATTGCGGCGCGGTTTTCCGAGCGCGCCTCTCTTGCCGCCGCGAGGCACGCGACAAAAATGCGGATCGCGAATCGCGGCGGCCGCGGCAACTCCCTCTCAATCCCTTTCGAGCACACTGCGAATGCACGCGTAGGCTTGCGTGCGTTCGAGGTCAGGAAAGTCGTGTTCGGCCTCGGGATAGACGGCTATCAAGTGATCTTCGGCGCCGTAGAGCCGGAAGATTGGCCGCGCGGCTTCGACACAGTCCCGCACGCCCGAATTGTCAAAGTTGTCGTCATTGATGGGCGCGTTGATGAACACGGTGCGCGGAGCCAGAGCGCCCAGAATGTCCGGAAAATCGAACGGCATCTTCGCGGGCTCTTTATCGAACTCGCTGGCGATGGCAGGCATGTAGCCGTCGTGGGTCCAGCCCGTGAGGTCGCCGCCCATATACTTGGCGAAAAGGGTGAACCCGCAACTCGTGACCATTACCTTGATGCGCTCGTCGAACAGCCCCACGAACAGCGTATTGTGTCCGCCGAGCGAATGGCCAATGCACCCGATGCGTTCGGGATCGACTTCGGGCAGGCTCTGCAACAGATCGACGCAGCGCATGTGGTTCCAGATGCCTTTCATGGTCATGCTGGTATATCCGCGGCTGTAGGCGCGCTGCCGGGCGTCCTTGTAATCTCCGAATCCCGGGTAGTCTGGCGCGAGGGTCACGAAACCCTGTTCGGCCAGTTCCGCGGCGTATTGCCGGTTGGCCTTGCCGTTAACGCCGAGAACCACGTCCTTGCCGAACTCGGAAGTGGGGTGCAGGCACAGAACCGCGGGAACCTTGCCCTCCCGGCCTTTGGGGAGCAGCAGGCAGGCGGGAAGCCGGTCCCACGATTCAACGGCGAACGTGATCTTCCTGCGGACGTATTTCGGGAACTCCTGCTCTTCCTCGACCTGAATGTCCAGCGGAAGGAGGTTTTCGCGCGGCGGCAACGGCCCCGCAACCTTCTGGAAATTGGCGCGCACGTGCTCGCGGCGGAGTTCCCAGTCCGCGGCGGATTGAACCGGGCGCCGCTCCCCGGAGGCGTCGAGATAGAACAGCAAGTCCAGTTTGTCGGCATAAAACGGAGCGGCATCCGCTCCCGCCGCGGACGCGGACAGGCCCACCGTGATGAACAGGGTCAGCGAATACATTGGCAGCATCTCCTTGTCGTATGTTATTGCAGCTGCGTGAGCGTTTCGAGGATCTCGAGGCGCGCGCGGTCCGCCACGTCACGGTCGAGCGGCTCTTTCCAGTTCAGCGCGCCAGCGCGGCTGGCTTCAAGCACCCGGCCGGGCGCCTCCTCAAGCAGGGCGCGGGCTTTGGCAATCGTCTCGGCCGGTTTGTTCGCCTTTTCGGCCTGGGCGATGGCGCCGCGCAGCATGACCAGGTACTCGAAATCCTCGACGCTCTCGCGGATGGATTCCATGTGTTTGCCGGGCGTGACGGATACCGCGTCGAGAAAGAACGGGCAGTAGTCGGTGCCGGGTGCGGCATATTCGTTCCATGATGAACCGCCGCCCGTGTCGCTGAGCGCCCAGAAGTACGTGGCTTCGGCCTGGTACTTCCAGCATTCCCACGCCTGCATGCGGTGATAGCTGTAAGGGTCGAGCAGCCGGACCGGGCCGCTGCATGAGTAGAAGTCAAGAGCGATGCCCTCGTTCCGGCGATCAACGAAATATTGCCGGTACGTTTCGGGACCTTGGAGGAACAAGGGCCGGTTGGGGCAGAGCACGTGGCACGCGGCGACCATCTCCTGGTTTGCCTTGGTCATGTCGCCGGCGTAGATGGGATCTTCCCAGATGCGGATCCCGGTGTTCATGGCACGGATGGCCTTTGCCCAGAGGAGAATGGTTTCGTCCTGTTTGGCGCTGGAGGGTTCATCGAGCACCAGAAGCGCGAGCTGTTCGGGTTGTTTGCCCTTATCGCGCATGTACCCGGCCCAGAACGCGGCCCATTCGCCGACGGCCTTGTTGAATTCGGGCGTGCCCTGGGCGAAGTTGCCCAAACTCGGCCCCACCGCGGCGAAAACCATGTAATTGGCGGCGTCGGGCCAGCGAGCCATCCATTCGTCGAACGCCGCGGTATCGGGTTTTGCCGTCATAGCCCCTGCCGCGTCGAATTGGCCAAAGGGCATCACGCCGCTGGTAGCCCATGGCGAATCGACGAAATGCTCGCGGCAATGTTCGATAAACCGCGCCATGTTCTCGAGCGTGATCCCGCGGCTGCCGTTGCCATTGGTGTAATCCCATCCGCCGAAATGAAGCGCCGGCTTCTCAGGGAACGCGAAAGGAAACACCCGCATCTCGACGGGCACCTTCTGCTCGCCGTGTTTCGCGGACGTCACGGCGATCTCGCCGGTATGCGTGCCCGCAGCGACGTCTTCCGGATGAAACGTGAGCCAGACCTGACGCGTCATGCCGGCAGGGACTTCGATGGCATAGCCGCCGTCCTGTTTCGGCGCCTCGGGCAATGCGGCTGCCACCGGAATGCCCGACTTGGTGTCCGTCCACTGGACCTCATGCACCCTGATATAGCCGGGATTGACGCCGCCGGGGAGCCCGGCGATGTTCACAAGCACCGTTTCGTGTTCGCGGGTCGCGTTCGAGATGCTGAAACAGCCCGCGCGGTATTCGTTGCGCATGAGATGAACCGCGACCTTCGGCGACGCATCCTTCGCCGGGTCGTCGAGGATGGATGCCTGGTCCCACAAGGGCGATTGCCAGAGCGTGAGCGGCGGGTAGCCCTGAGCGTTCCAGAGCGCGCCCTGCAGAGCCAATACCCCGCGGTGCAGGCCGTTGAGAGGCATGATGGCCTTGAACGTGTCGAGCGGGGCCTCGGGAAGTTTCGCGGCCGCGTCTTTGGCGTCTTTCAATCCAGCCGCGATGGCGTCTTTGGCGCCCGCGTCGATGGCGGCGTTCGCCAGCTTCTCCTCGAGCCCGGCAACATCCAGAAGTATGCGGCGGCGAATGGCCTCCTGCATCGACGCGCGGACCATCGCGTCCTTGATGTTCTTGATAGGCGTTCCCGCATACGCGCGGTGGACCCATTCCTCGTCGCCCTTGAAAACCTCGATCTCGTCGACGAAACCATAGGGCTGTGCGCCGAACACGAACGCCACATAGCGGCCATGGGTCTCGAGCTTGTCGGTCCAATAGCGGTGCACCGAGTACTTGCTGGGGTCGGGGAGGCCATGTTCGGCGCTCATCGAGACGAGTTCGCAGGCCTCGTAGAAAATTTGGTCGTCGCCGGCGACCAGCATGTAGATGGCGATGGGCCAGGTCACGCCGGCCACGCCCGCGCCCGTGTTGAACGACGCTCCGCTGATCGGCAGGTCCTCCTGCAGGTCGATGGTCACGACGATGATCGGCTGGTGCGTCCAGCCCACGGTCGTCTGCTGGGTCCAGAAATAGCCTTCCGAGTACACGCCGTCGGTGAGCTGGGCGGCGTCGCCCGGGTCGGTGCAGTGTTCGTATCCGGGCGTGGGCTCCATCTTGTAAGGTTTGCCCAGGGCGATATTCCCGGCGGGCGGTTGCGGCTGCGCCGCCGGGGCGGCGGAAGACGGTACAGGATTTGCATCTTGCGCGGCGGACGCCAGTGCAATCAGCAGCGAAAGGGTAACAACCGCGATCGTTCTCATGGCTTTTCTCCTCGGAAATACCGTGTGCTTACGGACCCACTACCACCGTATACCGCGGACCGAACACGGCTCGGCCTTCGGCTTCGAAACGCAACTCAACCGGACCAGGCTCGCGCCCAACGGCTGGCAACAGCGTAACTTCTTCGAGGACCGCGTGTCCAAACCGCTCGACGCGGGCGCCTACGGGGATACGAACGCCGCCCGCGATAACGTGAACCCCGCCCGCGCCGCCCGCCTCCGCCTGCGGCAGCCACGCGGCTTCGCCAAGGTTGGTTATGGTCAGCCGCGCGACGACGGGTTTGTCCACGCCGACGGCCACCTGCGCGCCGTCCGCCACTTCCACCCACGCGCCCGCAGCGTCGCGAATCTCAACGGCGTCGAAGAAGCCGTCGAGGTATTTGAGCGGATTGGTTCCGTTGTACGGCACGTTGCCGACCGCGTCGAGGGGGCAGTCCGCCGACGTTGTGCCCGTGCCCCGGGTGTGCAGGCCGGGCGTTTTGCCATCGCCGACAGCGGCCCAGAATTCTTCCTTCGCGGCGTCATAGACGCCCGCGATACCATCGGGATGCACGTCGCGGTCGAAAACGAGCCAATAGTCGACGGGTTTGGCCGGCGGCGCATCGAGGAACGGCCGGGCGTGGCCGCGAATGACCTGCGTGACGGGCCGGTCCGAGCCGTCGGGGTTGATGATGCCGAAATCGCTGCGCTCGTTGGTGCGGTATCCGCCCGGGTACCACCACCAGTAAATGCCGTCCGCGCCGCTCTCGATCATCATGCGGTACATATCGGTGTAGAACCTG
>JAMOAF010000069.1 GCA_023621895.1 Planctomycetota bacterium | reverse complement strand
CTCTTTTTTTTCCTTCTTTCGAGTCCGCCGAATTTTCTGCGCTCTCCCCCGCCCCTCGGCGGCCTCGAAAGAGAGAGAAAAAGAGAGAGAAAGAGAGAAAGAGAGAAAGCGGCGATGAATCGCCGCACTCCAAAAGGGGGTTCGGATTTAACAGAAAACTCACACGGGGGTGCCCTTTTTCGCGGGTGCCGGGCTGGTGTACAATCTCCGGCTACAGCTTGACTTGGTGGGACGAACGACGCACACCCCGGACACAATTCCGCCGTGACACGCCCAATTGTTGTTTTGCTCCTTGCCGGCGCGATTCCGGCGGCGGTTTGCGGCTGTAGTAAGGCCAAAGGGGGGGTGATCGTGCCGAAACAGGTCGTTCGCGTCGAGGGCTCCGATACGATGGTCAACATCGCCCAGGCCTGGGCGGAGCGATACCACGCGAAAAACCGCGACGTAAGCGTCCAGGTCCTCGGCGGCGGCTCCGGCGTGGGAATCGCCAGCCTCACCGACGGCAACTGCGACATGGCCAACTCCAGCCGCGACATCAACGAGAAGGAAGCACTGGCGATCCGCGAGAAGCGGGGCAAGGAGCCGGTTGAGCACGTCGTGGGTTTCGACGCCCTGGCGGTCTACGTGCACCCCGACAACCCGATCGAGTCGATTTCGCTGGAAGAGCTTGCCGGAATCTACGGCGAAGGCGGGGCGATCACCCACTGGTCGCAGCTCGGCATCCGCCACCAGTCGCACGGGTGCGACGAGATTGTCCGCCTGGGGCGGCAGAACAGTTCCGGCACATATACTTATTTCCGCGAGGCCGTGCTTGGCAAGAAGAGGGATTTCAAGCTCGGCTCGGTGGACCGCAGCGGGTCGAAGGACGTGGTCGCCTTGGTCTCGCGAACCCCGTTGGCGATCGGCTACAGCGGCATGGGCTACGCCGTGCCGGGCGTCAAAATGCTCGAAGTGTCCGTGCGGAAAGGCGAGCGCGGCGTCGCGCCGACCGTGGCCAACGCGCGGAACCGCTCCTATCCGCTGACCCGCGCGCTACAGATTTACACGGCCGGCGAGTTGTCCGGGCCGGCCGCGGACTTCCTCCAGTGGATCGTCTCGCCGGAGGGGCAGCAGATCGTTGTCGAGCTCGGCTACGTGCCGATGCGAGAGCTGGAGTGAAGGGGGAGACGCGTGGAAGATAGCCGGAGGGAGCGGGACGGCGCGGAGGGCGGCGCGGGGCAGGCCGATTCGGCCCCGTGGCTCTGCCGCTTCTTGGGGCCGGCTGAATCGATGGTCGCCGGGGTGGTGGTCCGCCTCTGCGGTTATAGCGCGATCCTGTTTGTTTTCGCGATCCTGTTTTTCGTGCTGCGAGAAGCCGCGCCGATGCTGTTTGGCGGGATGGACCTGGTGGAGTTCATCAGCAGTCCCGACTGGCGGCCCTCGTCGGAGGTCCGCCCGCAGTATGGAATCCTGGCCCTTCTGGTGGGAACGTTGTCGGTGACCGGGCTGGCGATGGCCCTGGCCGTGCCGCTCGGGCTCGGCGCCGCCGTCTACATCTCCGAGTTCTGCACCGGCAAGGTCAAGGAAACGCTGAAGATCGTGATTGAATTGCTGGCGGCGATCCCGTCGGTGGTTTGGGGGTTTATCAGCTACATGGTGCTGGCGCCGCTGATCGTCGATCTGACCGGCGCCCCGGTGGGGGTCAACCTGCTCAACGGCGGCGCCGTGCTGGCGCTGATGAGCGTGCCGATTATCGTCTCGGTGGGGGAAGACGCGCTGAAGGCCGTGCCCGACTCGTACCGCGAGGCCGCGCTGTCGCTGGGCGCGAGCCGCTGGGAGGTGGTCTACCGGGTGCTGTTTCCGGCCGCCAAGAATGGCCTGTTGGCCGCCGTGCTCTTGGGGGTGGGGCGCGCGATTGGCGAGACGATGGCCGTGCTGATGGCCACCGGGCACGCCGTGCAAATCCCGCGCGGCCTGCTCGACCCGATCTGCACGCTGACGGCCACGATCGCGGCCGAGCTTGGTGAAACGGTCTACGGCGGCCCGCATTACCGCATGTTGTTCGTCATCGGGCTGGTGCTTTTTACGATCACGTTTTTCGTCAACCTGATCGCCGACATCGTGGTCAAGGGGATTCGCAATGGCCAGCGAGCCTGAGACGCCCGCCGCGGCGGCGGCGAACCAGTTCGCCGCCACGCCGCTGGAACAATGGAAAATCGTCAAGGAAACGATCGCCAAAACGGTGTTCCTGGCGATGACGCTCGTACTCGTCGCGCCCCTGGTCGGCATTCTCGCCATCCTCCTGGTCAAGGCGTGGCCGGCGCTCTCGCTGGCGTTTGTTTTGGAGAACCCCAAGCACTACATGACCCAGGGCGGAATCTGGGCGCCGCTGGTGGGGACGTTTTTCCTCGTCCTCGGGTCGCTCTTGGCGGCTGCCCCGGTGGGCGTCCTGGCGGGCGTGTACCTGAACGAATACGCCCGCGACAACTGGTTCACGCGGATCATCAACCTCGCCGTGGTGAACCTGGCCGGCGTGCCGAGCATCGTCCACGCGCTGTTCGGCGTGGGGGCGTTCGTGCTGGCCGCGAACATGGGCCGGTCGCTGATGGCGGCCTGCTGCACGCTGGCGGTGATGACCCTGCCGGTGATCATCACCAGCACGCGGGAGGCGCTCGCCTCGGTGCCGATGTCGTTCCGCGAGGCCTGCTGGAATCTCGGCGCCACGCGCTGGCAGACGATCCGCACGATCGTCCTGCCCAATTCGATCAGCGGAATCCTGACCGGCGTGATCCTGCAAGTCTCGCGGGCGGCCGGCGAGACCGCGCCGATCCTGTTCACCGGCGCCGTGTTCTTCGTGCCGGTCGCCGATCACGGCTGGGAGTCGTTTTTTCCCTACGGGCCGGGCGACCGCTGCATGGCCCTCTCGATGCACCTGTTCACGCTCGTGACGCAGGTCTCGGGCGTCTCCGACGAAACCCAGTACGGCACGGCGGTCGTGCTGATCGGGCTGGTGCTCGTGGTCAACAGCCTTTCGATCGGGCTGCGGGGATACCTGCGCTCGCAGAAGCGATGGTGAGCCGGCGATGGAAGCGCACATCCGTTTTCACAACCTGACCGTCCGCTACGGCGCCAAGCCGGCGCTCCGCGACATTTCGCTGGAGATTCCCCGCCGGCGGATTCTGGGGATCATCGGGCCGGCCAATGCCGGAAAGACGACGCTGCTGAAGTGCATCAACCGGACGATCGACTTCGTGCCCTCGGCGAGCGTCGGCGGGCGGGTCGAGGTCGACGGCCAGGACGTCTTCCGGATTCGCAACGTCTACCGGTTGCGGCGGCGGATCGGCATGGTCTTTCCGCTGCCGGTGGGCCTGCCCCTTTCGGTCTATGAAAACGTGGCCTACGCGCCGCGCCGCGCCGGGGTCCGCGATCGGGCGGAACTGGACGAACTGGTGGAAAAATGCCTGCGGCAGGCGATGCTCTGGGACGAGGTCAAGGACCGCCTGGACCTGCTCGGCACGAAGCTCTCCGGCGGCCAGCAGCAGCGGCTGACGCTCGCCCGGGCGCTCTCCCACCGGCCGGAGATTCTCTGCCTCGACGAGTTCTCGATCGCCATCGACCCGGTGACCACGATGAAGATCGAGGATATCCTGAGGGAGTTGAAAAACGAAATGACGATCGTGCTGGTGACGAACCTCGTCCAGCAGGCGCGGCGGCTGGCCGATCGCACGGCCTTTGTCAGCGATTCGCGGCTCATCGAAGTGGACGAGACGGAGACGATCTTCACCCGGCCCGCCAACCGGCTGACCGAGCGGTACGTCAACGGAGATTTCGGATGATCGCCAACGAGCCGGCGGCGAGCGCCGCCGCGAGCATCTCGACGCGCAATTTGAATCTCTGGTACGGCGATTTCCAGGCCCTCCGCGACGTCAGCCTGGACATCAAGCCGGGGATCGTCACCGCGCTGGTCGGTCCGTCGGGTTGCGGCAAGACGACGCTCCTGCGCTGCTTCAACCGCATCAACGAGCGTTATGGCAACGTGACGACGACCGGCCAGATCACGATTTTCGGGAAGAACATCTACGATCCCGACGTGTCGCTGACGCAGCTTCGCAAGACGGTGGGGATGGTCTTCCAGCGGCCCAACCCGCTGCCGATCTCGATTTACGAGAACGTGCTTTTCGGCATCCGCTCGCACACGCGGCGGGGCGAGTACAGCCGCCGCGAGCGCGACGCGATGGTCGAGTCGGCGCTCCGCAACGTGCGGCTCTGGGACGAAGTGAAGGACCGGCTGCGGAAGAAGGCCACCCAGTTGACGCTCGAGCAGCAGCAGAAGCTGTGCATCGCCCGGCTCCTGCCGCTGAAGCCGCGGGTGATGCTCATGGACGAGCCCTGCTCGGCGCTCGACGCGGAGGGGATCGAGCGGATCGAGCTGTTGCTTCAGGAGTTGCGCAAGACGTACACGATCCTGATCGTCACGCACAACATGGCGCAGGCCCGCCGCGCCAGCGACGAGTGCGCCTTCATGCTCTTGGGCCGGATTGTCGAGCACGACAAGACGCTCAACGTGTTTCTCAATCCGCGGGAGAAGGAAACGGAGATGTACGTGACCGGCCGGTATGGCTAGGGAGAAAGGACAGAGACCATGTCATTGCACTTGCAGCGGGAAATGGAGGACTTGAAGAAACAGCTCCTTTCGCTCTGCGCGCTGGTCGAGGAACAGGTGGAGATGGCGGTCCGGGCACTGGTGGAGCACGACGCCGAGCTGGCCGCCGTGGTTGACCGCCGCGACGCGGAGATCGACCACCGCGAGGTCGAGGTGGAGGAGGAGTGCTTGAAAGCGCTCGCCTTGTACCAACCGGTGGCCATCGACCTGCGGTTCGTGGTGGCGGCGCTGAAAATGAACAACGACCTGGAGCGGATCGGGGACCTGGCGGTCAACATCGCCCGCAAGGCGAAGACCTTCGCTCGCCAGGGTCCGGTGGAGATTCCCTTCGACCTCTGCGGGATGTGGGAGAAGTCGCGGTTGATGCTCCGCGACAGCATCGACTCGCTGGTCAACCGCGACGCCAGGCTGGCCCACGGCGTCTGCGTCCGCGACGATGAAGTGGACCGGATGAAGCACGATATCCGCCGCCAGGCGGAGCAGATGATGATCGCCGAGCCGGGTAAACTGCCGGCCCTGTTGACCTTGTTGGCGGCCTCGCGGAGCCTCGAGCGCATCGCCGATCATGCCACGAACATCGCCGAGGACGTGATCTACATGCTCGAGGGCCGGATCATCCGCCACGGCGCGATCGAGTAACTCACGCAGAGTGGTGCAGAGCGGGCCAATCGCGGGCCGGTCTGAAGCAACGGATGGTTGTCTCGGCGCGGGACGGTTCGACGCAACAGAAACGGCAGCGCCGCCCCACCGATGGCAGACCAACCGGCGGCGCGACGGGCCAGGAGACCCGTCCTACGGCGGCGCGACGGGCCAGGAGACCCGTCCTACGAGGGTGCGACGGGTCGTTGTAGGGTGGTGCAGAGCGGGCCAATCGCGGGCCGGTCTGAAGCAACGGATGGTTGTCTCGGCGCCGTACGGTTCGACGCAACAGAAACGGCAGCGCCGCCCCACCGATGGCAGACCAACCGGCGGCGTGACGGGCCAGGAGACCCGTCCTACGGCGGCGCGACGGGCCAGGAGACCCGTCCTACGGCGGCGCGACGGGCCAGGAGACCCGTCCTACGGCGGCGTGACGGGCCAGGAGACCCGTCCTACGGCGGTGCGACGGGCCGGGAGACCCGTCCTACGGCGGCGCGACGGGCCAGGAGACCCGTGCTACGCCATGGCGTCACATTCCGCTGCTGCTGCTTCCGGCGCTGCTGCTGGACTTCGTTGTGGTGATCGCCGGCAGCCTCGGCTCTGGCGCGGACGCTTGGAAAGCACGGCTGATCTGATCGACGCGATCGGCCGGCCAGGCGACGAGCACTTCCCTGGTGGCTTCCACTCGCGGAATCGTTCCTTCCGGGGCATAGGCGGCGGCCAGAGATTGGACCATCTCCATCCGCTGCTGGTTGACCGCGTCGGACTTCGTTCTCTGAACGAAGATCGTGCGGTGCTGCTTGGGCGCCAGGTTAAGAATCCAGTAGATTTTGTTCTGCCCGGCGTTGGTCAGTTGGCCGGTCACTTCGTCGAAGTAATGGTCGCCGAGCGTGTTTTCGAGCCGCCAGCCGTTCTGGACCATAATTACGAACGGCATTCGCACGGCGGCACGATCCGGAGCGAGAAACGGTTCCGGATAACAGTTGTTGCGTTTGAAATCCGTGACCACCGAATCGCAGGCTTCGTTGATCCAGCCAAATTGCGCGTGGACGCCAGAAACGGATGTGAAAAGGACTGCTAGAAAAACGATCGCGGCGAGTCGTCGAGCCATCGTTATTGCCTCGCTGGTTGGATCGGTCCGGAGCGGAGGAAGAATAGAACGCGCAGCGGGAAGTCCTCCTTAACCCCCCCGAGGCGAGTCGTGAGATAATATCGGCGAGAAATGGGGCAGTTTGCGAAAGGTTC
>JAMOAF010000288.1 GCA_023621895.1 Planctomycetota bacterium | reverse complement strand
GTTGGCGCGGACCATCCGGTCGCGCGCCTCGGGGCAGCCCTCGCCGATCGCGATCGCCAGTTCCTGCTCGTCATTGCAGGTGAGCAGGGGAGTCTCGTTGATCTCACGGAGGTAGGTTTCCAGGGGGGACTGGACGGCCGTCTCCGTGGAATCGCGTTGCACAGCGTCGTTCATTTGCACGGAAAGTCAATGGTGTGTTGTGGGCGGGCTTGGAACCCTCGGGGAGAGGCTTGACAACGCTGGCCCGCCGCGGTGGTCGGGGCGCCTGTCGGCCGTTTCCTCAAGAGGTTCTTAGTCAAGAGCAACTATCGACGCAAACCTTGCGGGCTCTGTAGCAACGCGGCGCATTGACGCCGTGGATGGAATGTGCGCGAGGCGCCGAAGGTAGGGAAAAGAACGACCCCGCCGGATAAGACCGACGGGGTCGCAAGATTGCTGTCGGATGTCTTGATCAAGAGGCGTCTTAGGCGCCCGAATCGCAGAGCTCAACCGTTTGAACCGGTGGAATCGGCATCCGCCGAATCGTGTGCGGGCGGGGCTTCCTTTTCAACCGGTTGAATCGGTTGGATGAGCGGTCCGGAGCTGTCGCCGACGCCGCCCCGCAGTTCGACCTTGGGCGCGGACGCGGCCGGCTTGGCCGTCTCCGCCCCTGACTCGGCTTCGGCTTCCTCGGCCCACTCAACGCGTTTTCGGGACAGGCCGATCTTGCGCTCATCGGGATCGACGCGGAGGATCTTGACCTCGATCTGCTCGCCGACCTTGACGATCTCCTCGGGATTCTCGACCTTGTGATCGGCCAGTTCGGAGATGTGCAGCAGCCCTTCGAGGCCGTCCTGAAGGCCGACGAAGACGCCGAAGTTGGTGATTTTCGTGACCGTTCCGGTAACCAACTGGCCGGGCTCGTATTTGGAGGGGATATCGCGGGCCCAGGGGTCTTCCGAGAGTTGCTTCAGGCCCAGGGCGATCCGGCGCCGGTCTTGATCGACGGAGATCACGCGGCATTCGATTTCCTGGCCCTTCTCCACGACTTCGTTCGGGTGGCTGATCTTGCGGGTCCAGGACATGTCGCTGACGTGCAGCAATCCGTCGATGCCTTCTTCGATCTCGATGAACGCGCCGTAGTTGGTCAGGTTGCGGACCTTGCCCTTGACGTCCGTTCCCGGCGGGTAGCGATCGATGACGTGGTCCCACGGATTCTCCTGGGTCTGCTTCATGCCCAGGGAGATTTCCTGCTTCTCCTTGTTGATCCCCAGGATCATGACCTCGATTTCGTCGTCGATTTGAACCAGCTCACTGGGATGGCTGATCCGCTTGGTCCACGACATCTCGCTGATGTGGACGAGCCCTTCGATGCCCTCCTCGAGCTTGACGAAAGCGCCGTAGCTCATCACGTTGACAACCACGCCCTTGGCGCGGCTGCCGATGGGGTACTTCTGTTCGACCGATTCCCAGGGGCTGGGCGTCTTCTGCTTCAGGCCCAGGGCGATCTTCTCTTTTTCGTGGTCGATGTGCAGGATCTGAACCTCGATCTCCTGATCGATGGCGACGATTTCGGAGGGATGGTTGATCCGCCCCCAGCTCATGTCGGTGATGTGCAGCAGGCCGTCGATGCCGCCGAGGTCGACGAAGGCGCCGAATTCGGCGATGTTCTTGACGATGCCCTTGCGCCGCTGGCCGACTTCGAGGACGCTGAGCAGTTGCGATTTCTTCTCCGCCCGCTCCGTCTCGATCAGGGCGCGGCGGCTGACGACAATGTTGCGGCGGGATTCATCGATTTTCAGGACAATGCACTGGACGGTCCGGCCGATGTAATCGCCGATGTCGGAGGGTCGGCGGATGTCGACCTGGCTGGCCGGCAGAAAGACGTTCACCCCGATATCGACAAGCAGGCCGCCCTTGATCTTGCGCGTCACCAGTCCGGTGACGACGTCGCCCTCGTGAACGGTCTCCATGACCTTCATCCAGGCTTCGATCTTCTCGGCCTTGCGCTTGCTGAGGCTGATCATGCCGCGGACGTCGTCGACCGGCCCGGCCACGTCCTCGACTTCCTCGATGAGCACTTTGAGCGTCTGCCCAGGTCGGGGGGGAGGTTCGGATTCTTCCCACTCGCTGCGGAGGATGATTCCTTCGCTCTTGTACCCGACGTCGACAAGGACGAAATCACCTTCGACGCGGATGATGCTGCCCTGCACAATCTGGTTGACGCTAACCTCTTCGCCACCCCAGTCGATGTCTTCAGGCGGGACGCCCTCGAGGGCCGCGTTGAGTTCGTGTTCCCATTCTGCTTCGCTGAGGTCGAGACCTCGAATCAGGTTGCGATTGACCATAACCGAATACTGAAATCCTGGTCGTAAGAAGCGAGAGGCGGAGTTGCTGAAAAGGTCTGAATCCGGACGGTTCGAACCGTTCGAGCGCCCGTGGTGGCCCGTCGCTGCTAAAGTCATTTGCCGCCTGCCCGGCCTCCCTCCACAGGGTGGCTTTTGCGGGCTATCGGCAACCGGCCAATATATCAGAGCGGATCAAGTCCGGCAATCGCGCTCGCGGGACACCGCGGACCGATTTTCCATCGATTTTTCAGGACTGCTCGCTGGCGAGCCGCGATCGCGCGATCCGCTGCAATTGATCGACCACCTCGTCGATCGTCAATCCGTCGGTGTTTACCGTGACGGCGTCCGCCGGTTTGACCAGCGGTCCGACGGGGCGGGACCGGTCTTCCCGGTCGCGGCGGTTGATGTCTGCCAGGACTGATGCGAAGTCGACCTTTTCACCGCGTGCGCGGAAGTCCTCGACGCGGCGTCGGGCCCTCTCCTCGGCCGCGGCGTCGAGAAAGATCTTGCACGCGGCATCGGGGAAGACCACCGATCCCTGGTCTCGCCCTTCCGTAACGAGCGAGACGCCTTCGGCCGCGATCCGCTGTAGAGCGACCAGGTGCTGGCGAACCAGGGGGTGGTCGGCGGCGCGGCCGACGGCCGCGGTGATTTCGTTGGATCGCACCGGGCCGCTGACATCCTCGCCGTCGAGGAAGATCCGATCACCCCGCCAGCGGATGTCGGCGGTCTCGGTGAGCCGGACGATGTCCGCGTCGTTGCTCCAATCGACGCCGGCGCGCTCGCCGGCCAGCGCAACGGCACGGTACATGGCGCCGGTGTCGAGATATCCGAAGCCGAGTCTGCGCGCGAGGCGTTTGGCAACCGTACTTTTGCCCGCACCGGCCGGCCCATCGATCGTCACAATCATCGGGCCGCTCCCGAGCGGGGGACCTGATCGGCAGTTCGGATTGGCGCTACTGGGCAAATTCGATCTCGACCTGGAGCCACTGGTGGCCTCCGATATGCAGGCGGACGCGATCCCCGTCGATCGCCAACTGTTTTGCGTTTTCGCCGAGGAAATCGACCTTCCGGGCGGCTGCCACGGGGCGGAAGCAGCGCAGGACGGTCTCGACCGCTCGGTTTTCGTTTTCGGCCAACCGGACGCGGACTCCCGTGACCCGGTCTGAGCAAACGATCGGTTCCCACGCCGTGGCGACGACATTTTTCGCGCTCAGGTGGAAGAGCCAGCCGGTGCGGTTGTCTGGAGCGGGCCCGGCGTTGCGGAGGACGGTTTCCGGAGCGAGCAGTTCCATGGCTGCCGGGTAGGCATGGGGCAGGTCGATTCCGACGCCGAATTGGAACTTGCGCTGGGTTTCTCCGGCGACGATCAACAGGGTGTCGAGCTTGCGGAGGCCGAGACGGCGGTGGTAAGGAAGGCCGCCGGTGAGGATCGTTGTGCGGAGCGTCTCGCCGCGAACATCGAGATAATAGGGCGCTTCGATCTGGGGCGACTCCCGGGCGAAGCTCGCGGTTCCCAGCCCTCCATAGAGGTTGGCGCCCGGATCACTCCATGCAAAACGTGCGGCATAGTAGGTCGTCCACGGATCGCCCTCCGGCACGCGCTCCGGCTGAATGTCCAGATGGATTTCCAGGACGCGGCTGCCGCGCCTGGCGCGGAGAACCTGCTCGAAGCGGGCCAAGCGGATGCCCTCGTGGTCGACGAGGCGGCCGCGGGCGAAGATCTCAGCGGTGAGCGGTCCCGACGAACGGACTTCGATCGCGTCGGCCGCCATCACCGAATAAAGCGTATCTGGATCGTCGTCCCAATCGTCGCTGTGAATCCGGCGGGACGGATCGCGGCGAAAGGCCAGTTGGTACGCGAGCCGATTGCCGCGGCTGCGATAGTCGTGGATCGAACGGATCGCCCCACTCGCGGGGTCGAGCTTCACCTCGAAAAACTCGTTGCGCAGCACGCACTGCTCGCCCATCGGCGGGGGGGCGGCGGTTTTTTTCCGCCAGAGGCGCAGGCGACTTTTCCGCCGCGGCACATCCGGCGCCGGGGCCGGTGTGTCGGGATCAACCCAGGAGAAGCCCATCGGCGGCACATCGACGACCACGTGTTTCGAGCCGTCTTCCTCCGCCGCCGCCCAGACCAGGCCGCCGGCGGCGGGCAGGCGCGGCCAGTCGGAGACGTCAAGATACACTTTCCGGGCAAAAGAGAGGGGATTGACCACGAGGCAGCCGGGCGTCGAGGCCGCGGCCGAGGACGCCAGTGCCTGGTGCAGACGATCGAGATGTTCGGCGAGGTTCTCCGGGCTTGTCTCGGCGATGGGCCTGCCGGCAACCATCGCGGCCATGGTGCGGAGCGATGCCTCCATGAGACGCGCGATTTCGGCGCGGGCCTCGCCGAGCCAGCGGGACAGCGGGGCCGGCTCGTTGCGGTCGACGGCCTGCCGAAGGAACGGCGGCCGATACTTGTCGATCGTGTGCCGCGCGGCCTGGCCGACGTACCGAGTGTCCTTGAAGTAACTGTCGATCAGAACGAAACGGCCGAGGGTAGCGGAATAGCGGCTGGCGCGGGCCAGGTCGCGATACCAGGTACACGCCATCCCCGGCCAGTGCGCGAACACGGCGGTTGCGGCATGGTCGAGGTCCATGGCGTTGCCCAACCGCTGCGGCAGGGCAAGAAATGTTCCCGCCCGGCTCGCATCGCACGGCAGGCGCACGAGAGCGTCAATCGACTGGGCGCCTGTTCCTTCCCAGCGAATCTTGCTCTGGTTGCCCGAGGGGAATCGGCCGTCGTCGAGCGTAAAGTGACACGCTCCTTGGAACCCGGTGTTTATGAGAATCTGGGGCAACAGGGGCGAGAGGCCAAAGCGGCGGCGGCAGAATATTTCGGGTGCACGGCCGAGCAGTCTTTCGAACGTCTCTCGGCCTCGGCGGAATTGGGCCAGGCTGGCTTCAGGGCCGAGGAGTGGAGATTCCAGTTCGGCAAATTCTCCCCCGGCCAGCGAGACCCTCCCCTCCTCGACCGCCCGCCGCAGGGTGGCGAGCGTTTCCGGGGCATTTCGAGCCATCGCTTCCAGGGTTTCGCCCGTCAAGACGAGATTCGCGGCGGCGGCTCGGGTGATCTCTTCGCGGAGCGCCGGGCCAATCGTTGTCGGCGCGACGAGTGTCAGATCGAGAAGGTGTGTTTCGACGGGATAGAAATACTCGCGCGCTTCCGTGAGGAGGTCAAAGGCGCCGGTCAATTGCGAGGCGGCGGCCTGGTTGTCGCCTTCGAGCCATTTTTCGGCCGCCGCAAGCGTGTTTCGGCGGAAGGAGACTTCGTCGAGGTTGCTCATGTAGCGGAGTTGTCGCGTGAGCAGTTCGACAATCAAGTGGCAATACCCAAGCGACAGGAAATCGCGGGCCAATTCCACATCGCCCGTAGGAAGTTCGAGGCGGCCGAGCGCCTCGGCCACGATCTCGTCTCGCGTGCTGCACCCACAAATCACCACGGCAGCGCCGGTGCCCGCCGCATCGAGCCAAGCCTGGGACAGTCCGTCCTCGCAGCAGGGTGGAACCACGACGAGATGCCCGTCGGGCGGCGATGGTGGGTTTCCCGTCCCCCTCCATGATGGGGGTCCGCGAAACTGGGCGATGAGAGCCGGGTGGTAGAATGCTGACCATGCCGATAGGATTTGGTCCGCTTCTTGGGAGCTCCGGTCGAGCGATAGGTCCTCCAGGCTATGGCACGGCAGAAGGATCGTAAGGCTGTCTAACTTCATATTTGGAAGCACCTTGCGTGAGTCTGCCAGTCAAATCAGCCAAACGGGGGGAGGGTGGACGAGTCTGCCGAAACCATTCAGGATAGTCATTTGCGGCCACGAAGTCGAGGCGCAGCGCTCCCAACCCGTGGTTCGGATTGCAGCGAGTCTGCCGGTTATTTGGTTTTGGGGGGCGGAGCGTGCAATGGAAGCCTGGCGTGAGGCGGTCGCGGCGACATTTTGTTGACATATTAGAAAATGCGGCGATAAGATGGACTTTATGACGTAAGGTGGCGGGCTGCTTTCAGCGCACTTATCCTGTTTGCGTGATCGTTCGCGGTGGTTGGCCCGCTTTCTTGCGGCGAATCTTTCTGTTTGACGAGATTCGAAGCATAATAGCCACGAACAGAAGGGCAGCCCTCCTCGGCCCGATAGTCTAGTCAATCGGCGCCGTCCAGGGGCCGCGCGGGCAGCCCACA
>JAMOAF010001083.1 GCA_023621895.1 Planctomycetota bacterium | reverse complement strand
GCCCCGCCGAGCGAGCAAGTCGGCTTCGCGCTGGTTGGCTGCGGGGGGATGGGCAGGGGCGACGCCAGGAACGCCAAACGGTTCGGCCGGATCGTCGCCCTGTGCGACGTCGACACCAACCACCTCAGCGCCGCCCAGAAGGATTTTCCCGACGCCCGGGGCTACGCCGATTTCCGCAAGCTGCTCGAGCGAAAGGACGTCGACGCGGTGATCTGCGGCACGGTCGACCACTGGCACACGCTCGTTTCGATGGGTCGATGGGGGCGATGAAGGCCGGCAAGGACGTCTATTGCGAGAAGCCGTTGACGCTGACCATCGACGAAGGCAAGCGGCTCGTCGAGGTCCAGCGCCAGACCGGCCGCGTGCTGCAAACGGGCACCCAGCAGCGGAGCAGCCGCGAGTTCCGCCTGGCCGTCAACCTGGTCCGCAGCGGCCGCATCGGCAAGGTTCGCAAGGCCGAGGTCTGGCTCCCTGCCGGTCTGCGGGGAGGACCGTTCGCCGAGGGGCCGGTACCGGCGGGCTTCGACTACGACTTCTGGCTCGGGCAGACCCCCAAGGTCCCCTACGTCAAGGAGCGGACCCATTTCAGTTTCCGCTACTGGTGGGAATACTCCGGCGGGACGATGACCGATTGGGGCGCGCACCACAACGACATTGTCCTCTGGGCTCTCGATCGCGACGGCTCCGGCCCGGTGAGCGTCGAGGGAAAGCCGCTCGTCGAGATGATCCCCGGCGGGTACACCGCGGCCAGCGAGTACGCGGTGACGTATACGTATGCCGGCGGAGTGGTCCACGAGTGCCGCAGCACCACGGCCAGCGAGTGGCACGGCGGCGTCAAGGACCGCGGCGGCCAGCAGCACGGCATCAAGTTCATCGGCGAGGGCGGCTGGATTTGGGTCACGCGGGGCGTGATCCAGGCCAGCGACCCGGCGATCATCGAGCAGGCGTTGCCTGAAGGCGCTCCGCTCGTTTACGAGAGCAGTGATCACATGGGCAACTTCGTTGACTGCGTGAAAACGCGCAAGCCGACGATCTGCCCCGCGGAGACTGGCCACCGCTCGGCCAGCCTGTGCCACCTCGGCGTGATCGCCATCCGCCTCGGCCGCAAGCTCGCCTGGGACCCGGCCAAGGAACAATTCGCCGCCGATGAAGAAGCCAACCGATACCTTGCTCGCCCGATGCGCAAACCGTACGACTACGACATGCTTTGATCGCGGAGAATCCGCGAAGCCGTCAGCGATCAGCCGTCAGCGATCAGCCGTCAGCCATCAGCCATCAGCCATCAGCCATCAGCCATCAGCCATCAGCCATCAGCCATCAGCCATCAGCCATCAGCCGTCAGCCGTCAGCGCTTGAGAATGAGATGGAAGAATAGACTGAACCCTGAACCCTGAACCCTGAATACTGAACACTGAACACTGAACACTAACAACTAACCACCAACCACCAACCACCAACCACCAACCACCAACCACCAACCCCTGCCCCCTCCCAACCGAAGCGAGCACTCACCATGGCTGAACCATCCCACAACTTGACGCGGCGTGAATTGTTGCAGCGGTCGCTGGCCGCTGGTGCGGCTGCGGCCGTCCCCTGGTTTGTGTCCAGTCGGGCCCTGGGGCTCGGCGCGGCGGCGGCCGCCTCGGAGCGGATCACGCTCGGTGTGATCGGGATCGGCCCCCGGGCGACGTACGATCTGGGCGGCATCCTCCCCCAGCCCGACGTCCAGTGCGTGGCGATTTGCGACGTCCAGGCCAGCCGCCGCGAAGCCGGAAAAAAACTCGTCGATGAGCGCTACGGCAACAAGGATTGCGCGCTCTATCGCGACCTTCGCGAGCTGCTGGCGCGGCCGGATATCGATGCCGTGCTGATCGGGACGGGCGACCGCTGGCACGCGCCGGCGTCGATCCTCGCCGTGCAGGCCGGAAAAGACGTTTATAGCGAGAAGCCCTGCGGCCTGACGATCGGGCTCTGCCAGGCGCTTGATGACGCGGTCCAAAAGACGAAGCGCGTCTTCCAGGCCGGCACGCAGCGGCGGAGCGTGGCGAATTTTCAGGCGGCCGTCGATCTGGCCCAGAGCGGCAAACTGGGCAAGATTCACACCCTCTTCGCTTCAATCTACACGCTGTCGATCGAGACGACCTGGCTGCCGGGCGAGCCCACCCCGCCCCGCGACGTGGTCGATTGGGACCTGTGGCTCGGGCCGGCCCCGTGGCGGCCCTACAACCATGCGTATGTCGAAGGGAGATGGCGCGGCTACTGGGACTTCGATTCCGGCGCGCGGCTGCTCGACTGGGGTGCGCACACCCTGGACCTCTGCCAGTGGGCCAACGCGGCCGACGAGACGATGCCGGTCGAGTACGAGCCGGCGGGCGAGACGATCACCGCCCGCTATGCCAACGGCGTGAAGCTTGTCCTCGACTGCCTGAAGACGCCTTTCGGCGAGCGGCCCGGCTGGGTCCAGTCGCTGGGCACCTGCCCGGTGCGGTTCGTCGGCGACGAGGGCTGGGTGGAGACCGGCGACAGCGGCGGGATCGAAGTCCACCCGGCGTCGCTCAAGTCGGAGCTTGGGGCCGCGGCGCGGAAGCGCGAAAGCGGCCTCGACGTCGCCTCGCACTCGCGCAATTTCTTCGATTGCGTCAAGTCGCGCAAAGCCCCGGCGGCCAACTCGGCCGTGATGCGCCATTCGCACATCGCCTGCCACGCGGCCGCGCTCTCCTGGGTGCTCAACCGCAAACTCGCCTTCGATCCGGTCAAGGAAGAGTTCGTCGGCGACGACGAGGCCAACGGCCTGCGCTTCCGGCCGGCGCGCAAGCCGTGGGTGTTTTGAGCGGAAGCGGCGGAGTCAGCGGTCAGCAGTGGGAGGGTGAAAACCGGAGGGCGGACTGGTTGCCGGTCTTGTTCCAGAAGCACGATTGTTCTCTGTTTACGCCGAAGGCGTGAAGAAGACCCAGCTCCATGCATCCGTCCCAAGGCCACAGCCAGCGGTGTCTCCTGGCCAGAAACGCGTGAGCAAAACCAGGAAACGGAACGGATTGCTGATCGTTGGACTTTTTGCTACCCCAGGACAGTCGCCGATGGTGCTTTTCAATCGAGCACGAGGATCTCGGCGCCGCGGATCTGGACCTGGCCGCCGTTGCGGCTGAGTTCCTGGAAACCGATGTGTCCTCGCGGGGGCCGGTCTTTGACCTGAGGGGCAATCGAGCCGTCAGGGCGTTTGACGGTTTGCGTTTGCTCGTGAAGGTTCAAATCATGAATCAGCTCTCCGTTGAGCTTCACCTCCAGGCGAGTTCCTTGGAGGCGGATCTCGTAGCCTGCGTGCGCTCCCTTGCCTTTGTCACTCGATCGACGAAGAATGGCACAGACAGGCCAAATGGTCAACGGGCACCTGCCGGTTTGATCGCTGGGACCTGTCGCCTATGACCTGACCGCTGACGCCTGATAGATGACCGCTTTTCTCGAGGTAACCGCTCTATGGTCAAAACCGCAAGTACGATGACGTTGCCGCTGGGCGCCGAGGCCCCCGATTTCTCCCTGCCCGACGTCGATGGGAAGACCGTCTCGCTGGCTGATTTTCGCGACGCTCCGGCGCTTCTGGTCATATTCATGTGCAATCACTGCCCCTTCGTCCAGCATGTCGCCGACGAGTTGGCGCGGCTCGGCAGGGAGTACCAGGCCCGGGGCGTGGCGATTGTTGGGATCAACTCCAACGACGCGAACTCTTATCCCGCCGACTCGCCCGCCGAGATGCGTCGCGAGGCCCGCCAGCGCGGTTACACGTTCCCCTATCTGTACGACGAAGCGCAGGAGACGGCCAAGGCCTACCGGGCGGCTTGCACACCCGACTTCTTCCTGTTTGGGAAAGACCGGAAGCTCGTCTATCGCGGCCAGTTGGACTCGAGCAGGCCCGGATCGAACACGCCGGTCACCGGCGAAGACCTCCGCGCGGCTCTCGACGCCGTGCTCGAGGGGAAACCGGTCGCCGAGAAGCAGCGGGCGAGCATCGGCTGCAACATCAAGTGGAAGGCCGGCAACGAGCCCAGCTACTTCAATCCCGCCGGCGTCCCTTAACGGATCATCTTCAATCGGCCGAACGACTCGGGGACGTGAAAGTCCGGCTCTTTCGTGCGCGGATCGACCCAACTGATCCAGCCTTCGACGGCCGCCCCCTCGCCGTGGCGGAACTCGGCGCGGTAGATGCCAAACTTGATCGAGCAGGCTGGGCCGGGGGAGGGGAACCCCAGCGACTTGAGCGACGCCAGGGGGATCATCCCGTCGACCGCATACCCGACGCCGGTTTGCCTCCCGGCGACTTTCAGCCCGGCAAGCGTCCAGGAAAAGTCGAACTTGCGGTAGTGCGAAGCCCGATAGTCGAGGACCCGGCCGAGCGGGTCCATTTCCAGGCAGAAGTACTCCGCCAGCTTCTCGTCGAGCGCCAAGAACAGCTCCACGCGATCCTCGTGAACCACGTCGTCCTTGCGCCGGAAGTCCTTAACCAGAACGACGTCGTCATCATCGACGCGAAACGTGAAATACAACGCCCGCTCGTCGAACAGCGCGCGAAACTCCGTGCGGGGCGCGGCCCGATCTTCCCATGGAAACGAAAACCGCGTCTCCACGTTGGCCTTCTCCCACTCCGATGCATCCAGCAGGCCGTCGCGGCCGATCTTGGCGTTTGCCACATAGTGCGCTTCGTAGGTTTTCATCATTCTGGTTCGCCACGGGCTGAAGTCTGCATTCAATCCCCTCGTCCCCGAGCTCCCGCTTGGGAACGCGCTGCCGGCATTGGGCCCACAAAAACAGCAAGCGCCAGTATACAAAACGCCGGTCGCCGGCACAGCGGCGCGCGGCCGAAAAGACTCTACGCGGCAGCGCGGGGGCAGGGCAGGGGGGCTGCGGCGGATTTTGCAGCCCGTGCCGCTCCTCCGGCAGACGGCACACCCGGCTCCGGCCGCGAAACCGGGACTCTCCCCCTCGGGCCGGCTCAACGCGTGTGTTAAGCTGAATGGTTTCTCCTTCTCGCGATTGTCCACACTCCGCCGCTGCCTCAAAGGGAAACGGTCCGCGTGAGCGACTTTGCCAAGCTCGAAACGGAAATCGCCGAGGCGATGCTGGCCGACCAGCACCGCCTCCGCCGCAGCCTGCGCACGATTCGCGACCTGCAAAAGCGGCGCAAGCCGTTCGACCGCCAGTTCGCTCGCCTGGCCGACGAGTTGAGCCGATCAGTCGCGGAGCGCCAGCGGCGGCGGGCGGCCGTCCCCAAAATCGAGTTCGGCGACCACCTGCCGGTGCTGCTGAAGCGCGAGGAAATCGCCCGAGCCATTCAAGAGAACCAGGTCGTGGTCGTCTCCGGCGAGACCGGCTCCGGCAAGTCGACGCAAATTCCCAAGATTTGCCTGGACCTCGGCCGCGGCGTGGCGGGGATGATCGGCCACACGCAACCGCGGCGGATCGCCGCCCGCTCGATCGCCGCCCGGGTGGCGGAGGAGCTCGGCGGCCCCTTGGGTCGCCACGTGGGCTACAAGGTCCGCTTCTCCGACGCCACGAGCCCCGCCACCTACATCAAGCTGATGACCGACGGCATCCTCCTGGCGGAGACCCAGGGCGACCCGTTTCTCAACCAGTACGACACGATCATTCTTGACGAAGCCCACGAGCGGTCGCTCAACGTCGACTTCCTCATCGGCTACCTGAAACGGCTCGTCGCCCGGCGGCGCGACCTGAAGGTGATCATCACCTCGGCGACGATCGACTCGGTCCGTTTCAGCCGGCATTTCACCACGCCGCGCGGGCCGGCGCCGGTGATCGAAGTCTCGGGCAGGAACTATCCGGTCGAAATCCGCTACCGGCCGCTGGCCGCCGACGAAGACGACGACGATCCCGACCTGGAGCGTTCGGTGCTCGACGCCGTCGATGAACTCGGCAGCGAGACGGCCGGCGGCGACGTGCTGATCTTCATGCCCACCGAGCGGCACATCCACGACATGGCCAAGGCCCTCCGCGGCCGGCTCGTTTCGGGCCGCTGGGGCGGCCGCCGCGCCGAGGTGCTGCCCCTCTACGCGCGGCTTCCGGCGAGCGAGCAGCAACGGGTGTTCAACCCCGGCGGCGCGCGGCGGATCATCATCGCCACCAACGTCGCCGAATCGTCGCTGACCGTGCCCGGCATCCGCTACGTGATCGACTCGGGCACGGCCCGAATCAGTCGCTACTCACCGCGCTCGAAGACCCAGCGGCTGCCCATCGAGCCGGTCTCCCAGGCCTCGGCCGACCAGCGCGCCGGGCGCTGCGGCCGCCTCGGGCCGGGCGTCTGCATCCGGCTCTACGACCAGGCCGATTACGACGCCCGCGACCGCTTCACTTCCCCGGAGATTCTCCGCAGCAACCTCGCCTCGGTGATCCTCCAGACCAAGGCCCTGAAGCTCGGCGAGGTGGAGACCTTCCCCTTCCTCGATCCGCCCAAGCCGGCCGCGATCCGCGACGGACGGGAGACGCTGATCGAACTCGGGGCCCTGGACGAGGCCGGCGAGCTGACCGAACTGGGGCAGAAGCTGGCCCGCATGCCCGTCGATCCGCGGATTGGGCGGATGATCCTGGCGGCAGACGACGAGGGCTGCCTGGCCGAGGTCCTGGTCATCGCCGCGGCCCTCGAAATCCGCGATCCCCGCGAACGGCCGGTCGACAAGCCCCATGCCGCCGACGAGGCCCACGCCCGGTTTGCCGAAGGCGACTCCGACTTCTTCGCTTATCTGAAAATCTGGGACTTCTATCACGAATTGAAGGAAAAGCTCTCCCGCGGCCAGTTG
>JAMOAF010000057.1 GCA_023621895.1 Planctomycetota bacterium | reverse complement strand
TGTCCGCCTTGGCGAGTTGTGTGGCCAGACGTAAATACCCGTCTTCATCGAGCTTGAGAATGCGCTGGGCATCCTCAACAAAGTCGCGGTCTTGCGCAAGATGATCAGCCAACAATCGGAAAGGGGGTTTCCCAAATACGAATCTCCTGCTGGCCATTTGCCTGGTCCTTCCCGATCCTGATCGCGCGTGCTTCAAAGCGTTGACAGTCGCTTAACTCTTGATCTGCCATGACATTACACCGCATTGCAGTCGCTTGTCAACCCAATTGACGCCATCGCGCGACCGGTGATAGAATCTGCTCTCACGCGACGCACAAGCTGAATTCCTCCTTGGTCCGGGTTGCGCAGGAGGAGTGATGACAAGCAGTCGTGTCAGATGGCGGCGGGCTTTGTCTTCAGAGACGCCCTCTACGTTTTTTACTACGACTGGCTTGCTCGCCTGACACGTCCCGCAGGGCACCGGGGCCAGTTCCGCAGCGGCTTTTGCACAAAGGACATTATGATGTCGAGCCTCGTCAACCGCCGCCGTTTCCTGGCCGCCGCCGGCAGCGCGGCTGCCGCGCCGCTGTTTATTCCACGCCATGTGCTGGCTTTGGCCGGCGGGCCGGGGGCGAACGACCGGATCGGCATTGGTTACGTGGGCGTGGGCCGCCGCGGCAATCAACTGATGGGGCTGCCGGCCGAGGGCCGGATCGTGGCGGCCGCCGACGTCGACCGCCAGCGGCGGGAAGAAGTCGCCGCGAAGCGCAACTGCCGGGCGTATGCCGACTACCGGGAGATGCTCGAGGCGGGCGACGTCGACGCCTGCATCATCGCCACGCCCGACCACTGGCACGTGATTCCGGCGATTCACGCCTGCCAGGCCGGCAAGGACGTCTACCTGGAGAAACCGCTGAGCCTGACGATCCTCGAAGGGCGCCGGCTGGTCGACGCCGTGCGCAAGCATGGCCGGGTGCTTCAAACCGGCAGCCAGCGGCGCTCGATGAAATACCACCGGCTCGGGTGCGAGATGGTTCGCAGCGGGCTCATCGGCCCGGTCGAAACCGTTCTGATCGACAATTATCCCAGCCCCTGGGAATGCCAATTCCCCGGCCAACCGCCGCGCGAGGGGTTGGACTGGGATCGGTGGTGCGGGCCGACCGAGCCGGTTCCCTTCCACAACGACATTTTCATCCAGAGGTCCCGGCCGGGCTGGATTTCGCTGCGGCCCTGGTCGGGCGGCGAGATGACCGGCACCGGGGCCCATGGCTTCGACCAGGTCCAGTGGGCGCTGGATGCCGACGGCACCGGGCCGATCGAGGTCTGGTGCGAAGCAAGTGATTTCAAGGCGCCGGTCTACACCGCCCCCGAGGGCCTTGCCCGGGGCAACAAGCTCTCGAGCGAGGGGTACCGCGTGCGGATGCGATACGCCAACGGGATCGTGATTCGCCTGGAGCCGGGGGAGTCGGCCGCCGGGGCCAGCTTCGTGGGCCCCGGGGGCAAGATCCGGATCGGCAACAACACGGTCGACAGCAATCCGCCGGAACTGGTTGCCGAGGCAGCCAAGGACTTGAAGGTCAGGCTGCCCGAGATCGACAACCACATGCAGAACTGGTTCGACTCGATCAAGTCACGCGCCCGCCCGATCGGCGACGTGGAGATCGGCCACCGTTCGGCGATTCTCTGCCACCTGGGCAACATCGCCCGGTGGGTCGGCCGGCGGCTCAAGTGGGACCCCCAGACGGAGACCTTTCCGGGCGACGAGGAGGCGAATCGTTATCTCGATCGCGAGCGGCGGAAGGGATTCGAACTGCCGGCGGCGTGATCCACGCGGGGCGTGAGCCGGCGATGCGGCGATTGGCCGTCACGGGGGCGGACGGAGTGAATTCCGGGCTACGGGAATGAGCCGGCTAGTGGTCGAGCCTGTTCGACAGGTCTTCCAGCCGGGCAATCAGGTCGAGGAGGGCTTGGGTTGGGGCGATTTCCGTCGTGTGGCCCTTGGTGTCAATCCGCAGACCCGGGATTTGCCGGCATGGCGGGGCTTGCGAGGCGCAGCCGGCGGCCGGGTGTTCCGTGGGACCGGCCGGGCGGAACGCCAGGGCGATGAGCATCGCCAGTTGCCCGGCAATCGCAATCGGAATTCCGACGGACCAGAGTTCGGCGCGCGCGCTGTACGCGGACCAGACGACGAGGCTGACCCCGCAGGCAGAAGCGGCCAGGCCGATCGCGAGGATTGCCTGTCCCAGCCGCCGGAACCAGCGCTGAAGAAGACTCCGCCTTGTAGTCCAGGCCGGCCTGACCCAGACGCCCGCCGGATGGGGCGGATCGAACCTCAATCGCAACGGATGATCCGCGCCAGCCGCGCGGTCGTCAGGTAATGGGCTGCACTGCCCAGCCGTGTTGAGAGGCTCTGCGCACCGTGGACAGCATATCTGGCCACGGCTGGGGATAAGCGTACCGGGGACGTCCTGGCGGCAACTATAACACCACATGGTGTTCTATGAATCGGTTCCTCCAACGTTAAACTCTAACGATTCCGCGGATATTCACGGATCTTCTCTGTTAAAATGCGCATGCTGGATAGCGCAGCGAGTTTCGGAAAGATGGCTGTGCCGGCATGGCAGCCGCTGGCGGCGACTGTCTGTCCGGCGGGTCTCCGGGCGTGATTGGCTCCGCGGCGTGTTTTGGCCGGTCGGGGAGGAGCGCCATCGGGTGTCTTGCCTGGTGATCCGCCGCGTTCGGGGCAGAGCAGGGCAGAGCAGGGCAGAGCAGGGGGGTGAGCGGGCGATTACGACATCGCGCTGCGGACGAGGGCGAGTGTCTTGGCGCGGGCCTCGTCGAGGGGAGCCTGGATGAACGCTCCGGCTGCGTTCTTGTGCCCGCCGCCGCCGAACTGGCTGGCAAGCCGGCTGCAATCCAGGTCGCAGCGGCTGCGGAAGCTGAGCTTGAACCCGCCAGTGCGTTGTTCGACGAGGATCACCGCGAACTCGGTTCCCTTGACGGCGAGGGTCATATTGACGAGGTCTTCGCTGTCGCCGGGCAGCGCTCCGCAGGCATCGAAATCTTCGAGGGTGATCCAGGTGTAGATCAACCGGCCGCCAAGGTCGACTTGGGTTCTGGCGAGGACCCGGCCGGTGAGATTCAGCCGCGCGAGCGTCTCGCACTCGTAGAGTTCTTTGTAGATTTGGTCGGGCTGGGCGCCGGCGGCGACGAGCTCTGCGGCCAGTTCGTAGGTCCGTTCGTTGGTGGAGGAGAAACGGAACCAGCCGGTGTCGGTCGCCAGGGCGGCGAACAGCGGTTTGGCGATTTGGGGGGTGACCTCGGCGCCAAGGTGGCGGGCGGCTTCGAAGACGAGCCGTCCGGCGGCTTCGGCCGACGTGTCTTTGAAGAGGATTGCTCCCAGATCATCGCTGCCGAGGTGGTGGTCGAGGACGGCGACGTCGGCGTGGGTGGCGCGGATCACCGCGCCCATGCCGCCGAGTTGGGCCCAGGCGCTGGTGTCGAGGATCAGGAGCAGGTCGCTCGAGGCGAGCGTTTCGGCCGGCACTTTTTCGAAGTGCGTCAGAATGCCTTCCGGGTCGAGGAAGCGGAGGTTTGGCGGCAGGTCAAAGGGATTCGCCGTGGCGACTTGCTTGCCCAATTGCCGGAGCACGTGGTACATGCCCACCTGGCTTCCCACAGCGTCGCAATCCGGCCGATGGTGAGTCGTCAGGAGGATGTTCTTCTTGGCGCCGACAAGTTGAACGAATCGCGGCCAGTCGATCTGGTTCGGGCAGGACGGGTCCGTGTCGGATCGTGTCACGCTGGGGCTGCCTTTTTATTGTTGGAATGCGGCCGGGCTCAACCGGCGGCTTGGGGATCGTCAAAGAGGGCTGTCCGGGGCGGCAATCTGGCGGGTTTCCCGCACGTCGCGGTTCATCTGTTCGAGGAGTTGATCGACTGAATGAAAGCGAATGACGTCGCGGAGCCGGGCGCGGAAATCGACCTCGATGGTCCGGTCGTAGAGATCGCCGTCGAAATCGAGCAGGAAAACCTCGAGTTTGCGGGCGCTTTCGTTGAAGGTCGGATTCGGGCCGATGCTGATCGCGGCGGCAAGGGGCCGGCCATCGACATAAGCCCTGCCGGCGTAGATTCCCTCGCAGGGAATCAGGGTGATTGCACCGGCGAGGTTTGCGGTTGGGAATCCCAGCGAGGCGCCGCGCCCGGCGCCGTGGGTGACGCTGCCGCGGACGCGATACGGTTCGGTGAGCATTACGGCGGCTTCGGCGACGCGGCCCTGCGACAGGTGGTTGCGGATGCGGGAGCTGGAGACGATTTCGCCGTGGAGGACGAGTGGTTCAACGACATCCAGTTCGATCCCCGCCTGGCGGCAGAAGTCCGCGAGCAGTTCGACGTTTCCGAGCCGCTGGCGGCCGAAGAAGAAGTTTGGCCCCTCGACCACGGCCTTGGCTCCGAGCGAGCCGACAAGGATGCGTTCGAAGAATTCGCGGGCGGAGAGTTGGAGGAATTCGGCGTTGGTGGGAAAGGCCACGACGGCGTCTACGCCCAAGCGGGCAAGCAATTCGGCCTTGCGTTCGGTCGTGGTCAGGACGGGCGGGGCGCGATCGGGCCGCAGCACGGCGGCGGGTGGGGGATCGAAGGTGAACGCGATGGCCGGGCCGCCGTGGCGCCGCGCCAGCTCGACGAGCCGCCGGATAATCCGCGCATGGCCCCGATGAACGCCATCGAAATTGCCGACGGCGACGGCGCCAGCCCGCAGGTCCGCGGAGAAGTCTTCCAATTGACGAATCAGTCTCACGTGTTCTCGACTTTCAACCTGCTCTTGATGCGCGGAAAGGATGGGTGGGCAGCGGGACGCTGCCTCGGTGCGAGCTCTCACGGCGGGTCGTGTTGGGAGAGCCGCCGGATCTCGTCGCGGAGCCTGGCCGCCTGCTCGAATTCTTCGAGTTCGATCGCTCCCCTGAGTTGCCGGCGGAGCAGTTCGATCCTCGTTTGGGGCTCCAGATCGGCAGCCAACTCCTTGTCGGCCAGGATTTCGTCGCGCCAGCGCTCGAGGTTCTGCAATTCCTGGCACGGCTGCTGGCGTTCGTTCAGGTCGTAATAGTCGAGGAATTCCTGGATTTGCTCGATGCCCGAGTCGATCGCCTCCAGAGCCTTGGAAATCCTGTCGGCATCGACCAGGGGCGTCGCCACCGCGCGGGTGTGCATCATGATGACGTAAGGGCGCCACTGCTCGAAATGCATCTTGATTTGGTCTTCGGGCGCATGGTCGCGAACGAAATTGAAGAGGCGCAAGCTGCGAGCGGTGTCGCGCGCGCAGAGTTCGTAGATTTTGAGCACCCAGAAGGCCAGGTAGCGGTGGTAGTATTGGACTCCTTCGCGCCAGAGCTGCGCGCAGGCGTCTTCGTCGAGCAGGAACGGCGCCGAATCCGGATGGGAGCTTTCGTAGGCCCGCTGCTGGGACTCGAGCCAATCCAGCAGCGACTCGCAGTCGTGGGGGCGTTGCCCGTCGGGCCGGCCGGAGACCTCCATCTGGAGGATTCCCATGTCGACCCGCATCTGCACCTTGTCCTTCCCGTCGCTGCCCCGGATGATTCGCACGATTGGCTGATCGGGATTGAACTGCCAGTCGTCGAGGATGTGGGAGATATCGTCAGGCATGGGCTTGGTTGCGCGAGCAGGCCGCCGGCGTTTGAGCGGGAATGGCCCTACACGTCCGGTTCACGAATGATTGGTTCCATCGTCTTCGTGTTGCGTTCGACGGCGAGCACGATTGTCTGCTGCTCGACCCCGTCGGAGCTGCTGGCGACGACGGGGAGGACCTGGCGGCGGTCGGGGAGGTTCAGCCGGACGGAAAAGGTTCCGTCGGGTTCGAGCCGGACGGGTTCGCCCTTGAGCGTTACGTGGGCGTGCGGATCGGTGATGCCGTGGACGATCAATTCGGCGTCGACGTTGAAGGGGAATTGTCGGCGGCCGCGGCTCAAGCTCTGCGCGCCCAGGCCGAATCGCGTCACCATCGGCGAGCCCATGGGGCGGTGCAGGCGTTCCTCGAACAGTTCCTTGAGGTCGGCGTGGTTGCTGTTTTCGTCGTAACCGCCGCTGAGCGCGTAGATGCGGTCGAAATCCTTCGCGACGCCAGCCCAGTTGCCGTCCTCCGCGCCGGCGGCCCCGGACTGGGGAGTGACGACGACGTTGCTCCGGGCCAGTCCGAGGAACGATCCGTCCTCGGTGAGGTAACCGATGTCGATCTGGAAACCTTTTGGCGGGTTATCGACGTCGATGTACCAATTATTAACGCCGCCGTGAACCTGGATATCACGGAGCACGATCCGCTCGGAGTTGGCGGTTCCTTCTTCGGAGAGTTCGTAGAGGCGGAGCACGGGGACGGCGCCATGCCAATGCTGGCCGAGCGCGGCGCGTGCCCTGGAGATGCTCTGGCGGGTGATTTCCCAGTAGGCGTGGAGCCAGTAGGAATCGCGGACCATGACGATGATGCGGTCTTTTTCGTATTCTTTTCCGCCTGGCGCCGAGTGATAGGCAAGGTCCTTCGATTCGCTCATGCGGGCCTTGATCTCGCGAATCCGCTGTTC
>JAMOAF010000593.1 GCA_023621895.1 Planctomycetota bacterium | reverse complement strand
TCCTGGTTCCCAAGCTCCAGCCCGTTCCTGGTTCCCAAGCTCCAGCTTGGGAACCCTCGCCCCGAGTCGGACCAATTGGCGGTCGCGAGTCTCTGTTTTCAGCACGCCACGACGCGGTGCCGGTGAAGACAAAGACTCCCGTCGCCGTTTTTTGCGGCCCGTCCCTTCGGGACGGGGCGGGCAAACGAATTGGGGCATGGCGAAGTGAAAAACTTAGCCGTCACCAGCCCGGCGCTGTTTTCAGTGCCACCAAAAGACAACCGTGGAACAAAACGGTCAAACCAGAATAGACCAGTTTTCACCTCCCCAGGTCTGGCCATTGCGCCGATCGCACGCGGCCCGTTCAGAAGACCGTGTAAATCCACGGAAGGGCCGTCGTGCTGGAGAGGAAAACCAGCGCGCCGAGGAGGGCCAACACGAGCAGAATCGGGACCAGCCACCATTTCTTGTTATAGCGGAGGAACATGACGAATTCAGCAAGCAAGCCGGCTTGGGGCTCGCCGGCGCGCCGCTCGAAATCGCCGGCCGTGCCGGCCGCCTGTTTCAGGGGATCGTCCGCCAATCCAAGACCCTCCGCTAGAACTGTTGGAGATAGCGATTGATGTCTTCCGGCTCATTCCTCGCGGTCCAGTAGCTCGCACGGGCGCGATCGAAACGGCGTTCCAAGGGGTCGTGACCGGCGAACCTGAGAATCAGACCGGTGGGGGTGATGACCAGATAGTAAATCACGCCTAAAATCAGGTAGGACATCACCAGTCCGATCGGCAGCGCCGCATACGCACTGGCAAGGTAGGCTCCCCGCATGAACCCCCGTACGGCCAGGCCAAGGAGCGGCACGACCAGGGCCAGCCCCCAGAGCAGCGACCGCAAGGGGAAGCCGCCAGACGGCAGCATGTATCCGAGAATGCCCAGGCTGGCGGTCCAGGCAACGGCAAAAACGGCCAGTTGGCTTCGCGAAGGGGCAGGGTTGATACGGATCAGCGACATGGGCATCGACTCGCCGGCCATGCAGTCGCCCATAGTATGGCCCGCGGCTGCCTGCCGGGCAAGGTCCGCACCACTCCGTTCGGAAATCGGTTTTCGGGGACGCATCCGTGATCGTTTTCGGCTTGATTGGCAGGGGACAGGGAGTCGGCGCCACTGGCGCTGGCTCCACCCGACGTGCCCAATCCCGTGGATCAGCCAACGATTGTGCGGCAATCCGGGGTGCTGGGCCGGACTTAAAATCGATAAACTCGTGATCGTGGCTGTGGAGGAAGCCGCAGCGGCTTGATAGAATGTAGGGCTCGACAGAACGGGCAACCGCCGGCGGGGGACGAGTGCAGCTGGCGGCATTGCCGCGTTCGCCGCTTCACCCCTTGCACATTACGACCATGCGGAATTCGTTGACCAACTTACGCAATATCGGCATCTCGGCGCACATCGACTCGGGCAAGACGACCCTGAGCGAGCGGATTCTCTACTACGCCGGCCGCATCCACCGGGTCCAGGAGGTCCGCGGGGAGGGGGCCACGATGGACCACATGGACCTGGAGAAGGAACGCGGGATCACGATCACCAGCGCCGCCACGACCGTCCAATGGAAAGGAGCGCGAATCAATCTCATCGACACGCCGGGCCACGTTGACTTTACCGTCGAAGTGGAACGAAGCCTCCGGGTCCTCGACGGCGCAGTGCTCGTGCTTTGCGCGGTCGGCGGAGTCCAGGCCCAGTCGATCACGATCGATCGCCAGATGCACCGATACCATGTCCCCCGCGTCGCCTTCATCAACAAGATGGACCGCACCGGAGCCAATCCCGATGCCGTGGTCCGTCAGTTGCGGGACAAGCTCGGCTGCGACGCGATGTTGATGCAGCGGCCGATCGGGTCGGAGGCGCGTTTCGCGGGAGTCGTCGACCTGGTGACCCGCAAGGCGCTCTATTTCGACGGCCCACTGGGCGAGCAGGTGCGGATCGAGGACGTCCCCCCGTCGATGGAGGAGGAGGTTCGCCGCGGGCGGCAGGAACTGCTCGAAGCGCTGGCGATGTACAGCGACGAGTTGATGGAACTCCTGCTGGCCGAGGAGGAAGTGCCCGAGGCGATGATCCGCGAGGTGGTCCGCTCCGCCGTTCACGGCGAGCAGTTCACGCCGGTGTTCCTCGGAACCGCCTACCGCAACAAGGGCGTTCAGGCGCTGCTCGACGCGGTGGTCCACTATCTCCCCTCGCCGCTGGATTGCGAGAACCAGGCCCTTGTTCACGGCCAGACCGAGACGAAAATTCGCCTCGAGCCCTCGCCCGACAAGCCGACCGTGGCGATGGCGTTCAAGATCGTCGAAGACCCGTACGGCGCCTTGACGTTCATGCGGATTTACCAGGGAAGACTTGCCAAGGGTGAGACCTACTTCAACCAGCGCACCGGGCGCAAGGAGCGGTTCAGCCGGATCGTGCGGATGCACGCCGACGAGCGGGAAGACATCGACGAGGCCTTGGCCGGCGACATCGTGGCCGTGCTCGGAGTCGACTGCGCCAGTGGCGACACCTATGCCTCGCAATACCCCTACTGCACGCTGCAAAGCATGTTCGTGCCCGAACCGGTCATCCAGATCGCGATTGCACCGGCCGATCGCGGGGGCGCGGAACGGCTGGCCAAGGCGCTGCACCGGTTCCGCCGCGAGGATCCGACGCTGCGGGTCTCGACGGACGAAGAAACCGGCGAGACATTGATCGCCGGGATGGGCGAGCTGCATCTGGAGGTCTACGTCGAGCGGATCCGGCGCGAGCACCGGGTCCTCGTCGAGGTCGGACCGCCCAAGGTCAACTACCGCGAGGCCCCCACGCAAGAGGCCCGGTTCGATGTCCGCCACAAGAAGCAGTCCGGCGGCGCCGGGCAGTTCGCCCACATCGTCGGAAAGCTCCTGCCGCTCGACCCGTCCCAGGAGGAGACGTTTCTGTTCGAGGACTGCGTCACCGGCGGGCGGATTCCGCGCCAATACATCCCCGCCGTCGAGAAGGGATTCCGCCAGGGGATCGTCAAAGGCCCCGTGGCGGGATACCCCGTGGTCGGACTCCACGTGATCCTCGAGGACGGTTCATACCACGAGGTCGACAGCTCCGACCTGGCGTTTCAAATCTGCGCCGCCACGGCGATGCGAGAAACGTTCGCCAAAACCAGGCCGGTGCTGCTCGAGCCGGTGATGAACATCGAGATCGAATGCCCGGGCGATTTCCAGGGCGCCGTCGTCGGCGACCTGACCGGCCGCCGCGGGATGGTCACTTCCACTTCCGCCGTGGGCCCAACCGCGCGGATCGAGGGCGAGGTCCCCCTGTCGGAGACCTTCGGCTATTCAACCGACCTGCGGAGCATGACCCAAGGCCAGGGCACCTTCACCCTGGAATTCGCCCGCTATCGCCGACTGCCGCCAAGCATCGAGCGCGAGGTGATCGCCGTGCGAAAGAAAGATCGAATGGTCGGAGCGGTTTAGCGCCGCTCCAACGGCAACCACCGGGGATTGACTCCGTTTGCGCCCGCGGAAAATACTCTTTTCGGCCCTGGGAATCGACTCTCAAGCGGATCGGCATGTCATGATCGCCATCATCGACTACGGAATGGGCAATCTGCGCAGCGTGCAGAAGGGATTCGAGAAGGTGGGCCATTCCGCCACGGTGACAAGCGACCCGCGGGCCGTCCGCGGGGCATCCAAGGTCGTCCTGCCGGGCGTGGGAGCGTTCGAGAACGCGATTGCGGAAATCAAACGGCTCGGGCTGACCCGGCCGATCTTGGAGTCGATCGATTCCGGCAAGCCTTTTCTGGGGATCTGCCTCGGTCTCCAGTTACTCTTCGAGCGGAGCTACGAAAACGGCCGGCACGACGGCCTCGGCGCGCTCCGGGGCGAGGTAGTGCGGTTTCGGCTGCCGCCCGACTACAGCGTGCCCCACATGGGTTGGAACCAGGCGATGATCCGCCGGCGGGCCCCGATCCTCGACGGAATCGAGCAAGGCGCGTATTTTTATTTTGTCCACTCGTATTACGTTGTGCCCGAGGACAAGGACGTGGTTGCGGTCGAAACCGACTACCACGAGCCGTTTTGCGCGATGGTCTGGCGCGGCAGCCTCTTCGCCACGCAATTCCACCCGGAAAAAAGCCAGGCGGCCGGGCTGAAGCTCTTGAAGAACTTCGCGGAGCTGTGACGCGAGAGGGTGACAGGCTGCAAGCCGCGGGCTACCTTGAAGCGTGCGTGAGCGCCCAAGATGTCCGGGACTGATCCGGTTGCCCATGCCCGTGCCGGCCACTGCTTTCGGCTCTCCCTTTACCTGCCGCCTCTTCCCCGCCCATGATCGAACTGATCGACTTCACGAAACACTATGGCGACCTGGTCGCGGTGGACCGCTTGAACCTCAAGATCGCGCCGGGCGAAATGTTTGGATTCATCGGTCCGAACGGGGCGGGCAAGAGCACTTCGATCCGCTTTCTGGCCACGCTCTTGAAGGCTACCGGCGGCGAGGGGATCGTCAACGGCCACAGCGTCACCCGTCGCCCGCTGGAAGTCCGCAGGAGCATCGGCTACATGCCCGACAGCTTCGGCGTCTACGACGGCATGAAGGTCTGGGAGTTTCTCGACTTCTTCGCTGTCGCCTACCAGATTCCGAAGAAGGGCCGCAAGCAGGTGATCGGCGACGTTTTGGAGCTGCTCGACCTGACGGACAAGCGCAACGATTTCGTCAATGGGCTTTCGCGGGGGATGAAGCAGCGGCTTTGCCTGGCGAAGACGCTGGTCCACGATCCGCCCGTCCTGATCCTGGATGAACCGGCCAGCGGCCTCGACCCCCGCGCGCGGATCGAGGTCAAGGCGCTGCTGAAGGAGTTGCGGCGGATGGGCAAGACGATCCTGATCTCCAGCCACATCCTCACCGAACTGGCCGATTGCTGCACGTCGATCGGGATCATCGAACGCGGCCGGTTGCTGATGCACGGCCCGATCGACGAGGTGTACCGCCGGATTCGCGGCAATCGGACGGTTGTGATCCGTTTCATGAAGAACCAGGACGCCGGTTTGTCGATCCTCCGCAGCCTTCCTGAGACCCGCGAGGTGCGGGTTGAAAACAGCAAAGTCACCGTGGAGTTGGAGGCCGGCGACGAACAGATCGCGGCCCTGCTCGAGCGGCTTCTGGCGGAGGGGGTCCGGATGGTGTCGTTTGCCGACAAGGAGCCCACGCTGGAAGACGTGTTCATGCTTGTAACCAAGGGCGCCGTGGCCTGAAAACGCGTTCGCCCCGCGGCCCCGCCTCTCCGGGAGACTCGGCTGCAAGCCCGGCTCCTGCAACCCTGTAACCTGTCGCCTACCGCATGTTTCTCCTCGACAATCCCGTGCTGCAACGCGAGCTGCTGGTCAACCTGCGGATGCCGCGGGCGTTCGCCTTGCTGTTCGCCTACGTGGCCCTGCTGGGGATCGTCGTATACGCGGCCTGGCCGCAAGTCGACCGGCTGGATTTGCGGGAGCGGCCGGCGGAGGCCCAGCGGCTGGTGAACATGTTCTTTCTGGGCCAGTACGTGCTGCTTTCGCTGATGACTCCGAGCTTTGCGGCGGGCACGATCACCGGGGAGAAGGAGAAAAAGACCTACGAGATGCTGCTGGCCAGCCCGATGCGCCCCGCGGCGATTGTCCTCGGCAAGCTGCTGGCGGCGATGGTCCACCTGGCGGTTCTGGTTTTCTGTTCGCTGCCGATCGTGATGCTTTGCCTGCCGCTGGGCGGGGTGCACTACGCCGAGGTGCTGGCGACCTACGTGGCGATGGCCGCCTCGGTGTTCACGTTCGGAATGGTCAGCATGGCGGCGAGCAGCTATTTTCCCCGCACGGTGGCCGCCCAGCTCGTCTCTTACCTGATCATCCTGCCGATGGCCCTCCTGGGAGTCCTGTTTTATCGCGTCTTTCAGGACCTCGCGGCAATTCGCCTGCTGGTGATGCTGGGAGTCTTTCCGGCCGGCTGCCTGGTGGTCTGCCTCGTTCTGATGGCCGCGATCAGCAAACGCTTGATGCATCCGCCCGACGTTGGGGCGGAGGCCCAGGAGGTGGTCGATCTGGACGAAGAGCAGCGGGAAGCGATCGGGATGGTGATCCGCAGCGATCAGTTCCCCGACAACCTGTTTGCGCCGCCGAAACGGTCCGACTTCATGTCCGACGGGGCGAATCCGGTCTTCGACAAGGAGATGCGCAGCGAGCTGTTTGGCCACGGCACGTTGATGCTCCGGCTGGTGATCCAGTTGAGCATGGCCCTGGCGCTTTTGATCATGGCGGTCTGCCTGTACATCAGGCCGGCTTGGGCCCCCTGGTACGTCAGTTACGTGCTGCTGTTCAACATGCTGGTCGGCCCGGTGTTCGCCGCCGGCAGCGTAACCAACGAGCGGGAGCGGCAGACGCTGGAACTCCTGTTGACGACGACGCTTTCTCCCTGGCAGATTCTTTCGGGCAAGCTTTATTCGAGCCTGCGGGTTTCGGTGGTTCTGACGAGTTTCCTGGTTTGGCCGCTGCTCCTGGCGTGGCTTCTACCGCCCTGGACGTATTGGCGCGACACGCCGACGATGATTCTCTACCTGGCCG
>JAMOAF010000590.1 GCA_023621895.1 Planctomycetota bacterium | reverse complement strand
ATCGGCTGCCCGTCGGACGCAATCACGCGAATCCGCATCATCCGCTTGCCGGGCGTTTGGCCATTCCAGTACGTCTCGAACAAGCCGCCGTAGAACCATGAGAGGACAAACCAGAGGATCAGCCAGAAGCCGAACCCCAAGCCGGCCAGCCCGACCGCGCTGAAGAGCATCGCCAGCAGCGCGCCGCCGGCCCACCAGATCAGCGTTTGCAGCACGACATCGAGCAAGAAAGCCGGCAGACGGCGGAACGGGCCGGCAACGTGATACCGGAACGCGATGTTCTCCGGCGTGACGATCTCGATCGTCGTATCGAGTTGAGCGTCTCCTGGTGCCATGAACTCTATTATTTTCCAATCGCGCGGACAGGGCAACCGTCGCCGGGCGCCCGCCGGCGGCGGCTACGAAAAAGCGGAGCTGTCCCCTTTGAAATCCGCCTCGGCGCGGGTAAAACCTGGAGAACACGGCCAGCATCTGGGAAATCTGCCTGAGGAGTCGATTGGATGGAGATTCGTGGAAAACGCGTCCTTGTGACCGGCGGCGGCAGCGGCATCGGGCTGGGCATCGCGCGGGCGCTGGCCGCCGAGGGCTGCCGCGTGGCAATCTGCGGCCGCAACCGGGAGAGACTCGAGCAGGCCGCCGCCGCGTGGCAGGGCGAGCCCGGCATCCTCACGCGGGCGTGCGACGTGGCGGACCGCCAGAGCGTCAGGGCGATGTTCGACTGGATTGCCGAGCAACTCGGCGGGCTCGACATCCTCGTCAACAGCGCCGGCGTGAACGTGGCCCGCCGCACCTTCGATCAGCTCGATCCGGCCGACTGGGACAAGATGCTCGGCACGAACGCCAGCGGCGCGTTCAATTGCCTGCACTTCGCCCTGTCGGGCATGCGCCGGCAGGGCGGCGGCCTGGTCGTGAACATCTCCTCGATTGCCGGCAAGCGGGCCTCGAAGCTCGCCGGCACCGGCTATTGCGCATCGAAGTTCGCCATGACCGCCCTCGGCGCCGCCGTCGGCCTGGAGGAAAGCGAACACGGCATCCACGTGACCAACATCTACCCGGGCGAGGTCAATACGCCGATCCTGGCGGAACGCCCCGTGCCGGTCCCGCCGGAGAAGCGCGCCAAGATGCTCCTGCCGGAAGACATCGCCGCGATGGTCGTGGCCCTGGCAAAGCTCCACCCGCGAGCACGCGTTCACGAGCTGGTCATGACGCCCTTGTACCAGGAATATGTGTAGCGGACCGGCTATGGGCCGCGCGCGGCGCGTTGGCCGCCGGGCGCCGCTCAGCCAAGCCGCGGCGAGCGCCGCGCGGCGGCGAAGACCGAAGAGCCCCAAGGAAACCTGGCGCCGCGGAGAATCAGCCGGTTCTCCCAGCCGAGCAGCTCGGTCAAACAGCCGCCGACCCACGCGCTCGGCAGCGACAAGTCGGAGCGCGCTTCGCCTTCCCGCGGGCGGAAGAGTATCGACGGCAACCGCGCGAGAACAACCGCCGGGAACAGCGCGAACAGCCGGTAGGTCAAGAGCGTGATCTCCAGGCCAAGCGGTTCCAGAAACCGGCGAACCTCGGTGGCGGTGAATCGCTGCCGCGTGCCGATCGCCACGTCGTGGCGGCTGTAGAGCCATTCGTAAGCCGGCAGGTTGACCAACAACAGGCCGCCGGGCGCCATCCGCTCGACAATCCGCCGCATTCCCTCCCTGGCCGCCTCGAAGCCGGTCAGGTAGAGCACGTCGCAACTGATCACCAGGTCGTAGCACTCGGTGCGGAAGAGCGGATCGCGGATGTCGCCCGCGTAGACGTCGGCGGCGGGGGCTTTTCGCCGGGCGTAGTCGAGGGCCAGGGGCGAGGGATCGAATCCGCCCAAATACTCGGTCCGCAGCATCTGGCCGAGCATACGGAGGTTCTCGCCGGTCCCGCACCCGGCGTCGAGCACCCGCAATCCCGACCGCGCGGTATACCCGTGGGCGACAAGCAGCCGGCCGATCAGGTCGCGCAGGCCGCGGTACCACCAGTGGTCGGCCTCCACCTCGGCCATGACCCCGTATTCGCGATCCTGCATCGAACCCATCACGCGCCTCGCAAGGCATCGACCACGGCACGGCAGACCGACCGGACTTCGTCTTCCGCCAGTTCTGGAAACATCGGCAGGGAGAGGACTTCCTCGGCCGCGCGCTCCGTGACGGGCAGCGACCCGCGGGCGCAGCCAAGATGCTCATAGGCCGGCATGAGGTGGACGGGCACCGGATAATGGATGCCGCAGCCGATGCCCGACCGGGTGAGCCGTTCGATCAACCGCGCCCGCCGGCCGCAGCGAACGACGAACAGGTGCCACGCGTGCTCCGTCCCTTGCGCGGACTGCGGCAGGCAAAGGCCTGTGTCCGAGAGCATCTCCAGGTACTGCCGCGCGATCCGCCGCCGCGCGGAGAGCCACGTCTCCAGATACCGCAGCTTGACTCGCAGGACAGCGGCCTGGAGCTCGTCGAGCCGGCTGTTGAGGCCCTCGATCCGCGCGGTGCGGCGGGCGTCGAAACCGTGGAAGCGCAACTGCCGCATCCGCTCGGCGAGCTCCGCGTCGCCGGTCACGCACAAGCCGCCGTCGCCCAGAGCGCCGAGGTTCTTGGTCGGGTAGAAGGAGAAGCAGCCGATCGCGCCGAACGTGCCCACGTGTCGGCCCGCGATCCGCGCGCCGTGGGCCTGGGCGCAATCCTCGACAACGGCCAGCCCATGCCGCGCGGCGATTTCGCTGATCGCCTGCATGGCCGCCGGCCGGCCGTAGAGGTGCACGGGTAGGATTGCCCGGGTCCGCGGCCCGATCCGCTCCTCGATCCGGCCGGGATCGATCAGCAGCGAGTCGTGGTCGACGTCGACCATCCGCGGCGTGGCGCCCGCCTCCCGCACGGCGCCGACCGTGGCCGCGGCGGTGTGCGAGACGGTGATCACTTCATCCCCGCGGCCGATCCCCAGGGCGCGGAGCGCGATGACAATCGCGCCGGTCCCCGATCCGACGGCGACGGCGTGGCCGGCGCCGACATACGCGGCAAATTCCCGCTCGAATGCCTCTCCCTCCGGCCCGAGAATCAGGTGGCCGGAGCCGATCGCCCGCCGCAGAGCGGCTTCGACCTCGCCTCGGATCTGCTCGTAGCCGCGCAGGTAGTCAAAAACAGGAATCATGCTCGCTGTGGGCAATACTTGTCCCAATGCTGGCGGAAAAACTCCACGGTCTTGGCCAGCCCCTCCGCCAGGTCGATCCGCGGCGTCCAGCCGGTGGCGTTGCGGTAGGCCGAGCAGTCGGCGTAATAATCGCCGATGTCGATCACCTTGCGCTCGGATGGAAAGGGAACGTTTTCTACCTCGAACGACGCCAGTTCGCGGAGCAATTCGACCAGTTCCTGGAGCGAATAGGGACGCGGAAAACCCAGGTTGAAGGACTTGCCGCAGATGTTGTCGCCCATGCCGGCCAGGAGCAGGGCGTCGACCACGTCGTCCACGTAGTTGAAATCTCGCCGCTGGCGCCCGTCGCCGTAAATCTGTATTTTCTCTCCCAACAGCGCCTTGCGGAGAAAGATGCCGAAAAAACCTTTCGTGTCGCTGTTCAGGTCCATCCGCGGGCCGTACGTGTTCGTCAGGCGGAGGCTGACCGTCTTCAGGCCGTAGACCTCGTGGTACAAGGTGTAGTAGCGCTCGGCGGCAAGGTTGTTGATGCCGTTGACATCGACGGGGTGCAGCGGGTGATTCTCGTCGACGGGAAGGTAGCGCGGCCGGCCGTAAAGCTGCCTGGTACTGGTGAACACGATCCTGGCGCCGGGCCGCAGCGTGCGGCATCTCTCTAAAAGCGAGAGCTGGCTGCGGCAGTTGATGTCCAGATCCGTCGCCGGGTCGCGCATGCTGTCCAGGTGGCTGAGCTGCCCGGCAAGGCTGAACACCAGGTCCTGGTCCCGGACAAGATAAGACATCGTATGCTCGTCGCGGATGTCGGAGAAGTTGACGCGAATCCGCTTGCTCATCGGTTCGAGATTGGCGACGTTCGCGCCGTAGGCCGGGATCATCGAGTCGACGACCATCACCTCCGCGCCGAGTGCCGCCAGCCGGATCGCCAGGTTGCTGCCGATGAACCCGGCGCCTCCCGTAACGAGGGCCCGTTTGCCCGCATAGTAGTCAGCCACGTTTGTCATTGGGGATGCGTTGGTTGCGGTCACGAGCTGCGCGAAAAATGGCGACCTCCCATCCACCTGGGAATCCATCATTCCTCGCGCCGGGTCAAATGGCGATCGCTGAAGCGTCTTGGCAGGCATGTTCCCGGGGTCAACATGCGTGCCTCCGCGGCCGGCGGACCGGCTTGTTTCCCCCGACCAGGCGTTCATAACGGACCACCGCCTGCGGTTTTCCGTGGAGTTGCAGGAACACGCGGCCGACGTACTCGCCGACCATTCCGAGCACCCAGAGCTGGACTCCGGCAAAGAACGTCAAACAGACGAGCACGGTTGGAATGCCGACCGTGACGTTGGGGGAGAAAAACAGCTTGTCGACGACGATCGCCACAAGCAATACGAAACTCAGCAGCGAGACCGCCATCCCGCCGAGCGTCGCCAACCGCAGGGGAGCGATCGAGAAACCGAGAAACATGTTCGACCAGAGCCGCACGAGCCGGCGGAGATTATAACCGCTACGGCCGCCTTGGCGCTGGCGATGCTCGACCTCGATCTGGCCGATGCGCTGCGTCGCCTGGAGAATCAAGCCGTCCAGGTAAGGATAAGGGCCGCGGTAGCGCGTCACCGCCTTGACGAGAAAGCGGCTCATGACCCTGAAGCTCGACAAGTACAACTCGGGCGGCTTCTTCAAGACCACGGTCGCCACCGCGTTGGTGAACCAGCTCCCCCAGTTGCGAAGGCGGCTGTGCCGCTTCTCGCGGTACCGCCCGTACACCACGTCAAGATCGTGCGCGCGGGCATAGTCGAGCAGGAGCGGAATCTGGTCGGGCGGGTTCTGCCCGTCGTCGTCCAACGTCGCCACGTACCGGCCCCGAGTGCGGCGCAAGCCCGCCAACACGGCTGCATGCTCGCCGAAGTTGCGCGAGAGTTGGACAAACGTCACCGTCTCGGGATAGCGCGCGGCCAGACGGTTGCAGACCGCCTCGCTGGCGTCCGACGAGCCGTCGTTCACCAGCACGATCTCGTGGCTCAGGCCCGCAAGCGCGGATCGAACCTCTTCAACCACGGCCACAATGGTCTCACTGCCATTGTAAACCGGGATGACCAACGACAACTCTGCCCCGCTCATGCACGTCATCCCCCCGAAGTGCCGAGTAGTTTTGCTGCGTTTATCTGCTGTTCAGCAGGTTATAAGTTTCCAGGATCGAGTATACTGTTTGTGCCGGTTGGACGCAACATGCCAGGTGGCCATTATTGTGGGAAAAAGAGCGCCCGCTACGCTTGGAGGCCATCCGCCAAAACGCCGCCGGCCCGGCAATTACCGGGGGACGCAGCGTACTGAACATGCGGCCATGACGCCCCGGAGTGGCTTGGTATCCAAGGCCCCGCGGACCGCGGAGCGCGTCCCCCGTTTGATGGCGCGAGCAAGTGGAGTTATACTACGCAAGCCTCGGCCTGGAGGGGCACGGATTTCTTACGTGACATGGTTTTGGGCAAGAGGCGAGCCCGGGAGGCAGAGGCCGATTCTCGCGGCGCGCGGCTTTCTTATGCCATGCCGTGGCAGGGCGGGGCGAGAAAACCGGGACTGCCCCCGGTTAGCGATCGCGTTCGACGAGACTGCTCCGTGATGAGCAACGTTCACAATCCATCGCCCGCCGAATCGGTTCGTCCGCTGGCGGCTCGGGTTGATCTCTGCGCTTTGGTGGCAATATGCGCGGTCTTCGCGGTCTTGCGCGTGCCGCTGATGTATCGCTTGCCGGGCGGCCAGGACGAAGCCGAATTTTCCGTTCCCGGCGTGACGGTTCTCCGCGAAGGGATTCCTCGCGTCCCTTATATTCCGTCGCGGGACCCGAAGGGGTTTTTCTACCGCTATGATGAAGTGTTTCTCTCCCATCCCCCGGCTTGTTTCTATTGGCAGGCCGCTTTCTACTGCATCCTGCCGCCCGGTTACGGCACGGCGCGATTGGCTTCCGGCGCGGCGGCGATCCTTGCCATCGTCTTGATCTATCTCGTGGGGTGGCAACTCGCCGGGAACCGCGCCGCGGCGCTCTGGGGCGCGGGGCTCTACTCCTTCGCTCGGGTCTGTTTTTTTCCAGGCATGTCTTCGCGACCCGATATGCTCTGCGGTATGCTCGGCTTCGCCGCTTTTGCCTCTTTCCTCCGCTGGCGCGATACGCAGCGGCGCATTTGGCTCGCGGCCACTGCGTTGTTTCTGGGGCTCGGCGGGCTGACCCATCCGTTCGCGATCATTTACGCGGTTCAGATCGGCATTTGGACCCTCCTAGTCTCCGGACCTCCCCTGCGCCGGCTGCGGCATCTGGCTTGTTTGGTGGCCGGGACGATGCTTGTTTTCTCCATGTGGCTGTTCCTGATCGTGCCGCACTTCGCTGTGTTTCAGAGTCAATTCTTCAACAACGTGCTCAACCGATCGGCGCCGGGACTGCTGAATCGGCT
>JAMOAF010000161.1 GCA_023621895.1 Planctomycetota bacterium | reverse complement strand
AGCGCTGCTCTGCGGCCGGAATTGATCTTCATCGACCGCGCCGCAAAGCATGCCCGCCACGGGCGAAACGGCCGGCTTGCAGGTCGCGGTCACGGAGGGAAAGCGGACTCGACTCCAGGACGGCGCCAGGGGCCAGCCGCGCTTCTCAATCTTTGCACTCAGCTTCTGACCAACGTCGTAGCGCAGCCCGTCGGCGAATAGCAGACAACATCCGGCCGGGATCTCGGCGGGCGCCTGTGGGGCGGGATGGCCACTGGCCGCCTCGATCGGCAGTTCATGGGAGACTCCTGGAAGAGGAACGGGATTCAGCACGGAGGCACAGAGAACACGGAGGAGACGAAAAGCCGTATACTCCTTGGAGAATGCCGCACACGAATGAAAAATGAACAACGGGAAATGGAGAATGCAAAATGTTGTGACACAACGGCTCTCGTCTCTTCCTCATTCACCATTTTTCATTTCTCATTCTCCGTTTTTCATTCCTTCACCCTCATTTTTCATTCCTCCCCGTGTCTGTTTCCCTCGCTTCGTCTTGTTGCTTTTCGCCGTCAGAATCGACCGCCCGACGATCTTGCAGAGCTGTTGGCACTCCTCGCGAAGCGGCGTCAGCCGAGCCTCCGGGAGAAGTTCCGCCTTGGTGATGAACCGCAACCAGCAGTGCGACTCTCGCAGTTCCTTGTGGCAGATTCCCAATTTGTGAATGAAATCCGCGCGGCTCTCGGCGGCTCGTCCTTCCTCGTAGTTCGGCGGTGGCGAGGTCCCACAGCGAACCAACTGGCCGGCGACGTGCCGCCCAAGGCGCGTATCGGGGAGCGCGTCCGCAACCTTGCCCAGACGAACCGCCAGATCGAGGAGCCGCTCCGCGATATCATCACCTTTCATCCTTCTATTCTCCATTGATGATCATGAATTTGTCATTCCCCATTTTTCATTCTTCATTGTTCATTCTCCATTTTTCATTGGTTATGTCCAACTTGCCCGATTATCACCGGCCCTTCTTTCATTCTCTCCAGAATCGTCTCCCGGACATGATTGATCCAGGGTTCCACCTCCTCTGCGAATGCTTATCAGCCAAACACAGCTTTGCCAACCACTTCCGCCCACGCACCTTCCCGAGCTATTTCTCTAACACGCGAAGTACGTCGCAAAAACACAAATGAAATCAGGACACTTCTCTCCTTCGCCGCCCAGTCGGCCCGTCTCGCCGCCATGGGTCGTCGCAAGCCTGCTCAAGTAACAGAACGGATTCGCCCCAAGGCAGCGCCACACGAAGAGCCCCCCGCCGTCTGCTTGAGAGCCTTACCCCGCTTGTCCCGGTCGCTACAATGGGGACAGTCCCTGCGATCAGTCCGCGATTCTTTAGCACTCTCGGCCCTGCGGCATCGTGAACATCATGTCTGACCTGATCGTCGATAACGTCACCAAGGAGTATCCCACCCGAAGCGATCCCTTGGTGGTCCTCCGTGGAATCTCCTTCGATCTCCAGTCCGGGCGGAACCTGGCGATCGTCGGCCCAAGCGGCTCCGGCAAGACGACGCTGCTGAACCTGCTCGGCGCGCTCGAATCGGCCACCTCCGGGACGATCCGGCTCGACGGCCAGAATCCCGCCACGCTCTCGGACAAGGACGTTTCGGTGTTCCGGAACCACAAGATCGGCTTCGTCTTCCAGGAGCATCACCTCTTGCCCCAGTGCTCGGTCTTGGAGAACGTGCTGATCCCGACGATTGCCGGCGGCGGAACAAAGCCCTCGGATATCGACCGCGCCCGCGGTCTCCTCGATCGGGTCGGCCTTGGCGACCGCCTCGATCACCGGCCGGCGGAGCTTTCCGGCGGCCAGCGGCAGCGGACGGCAATCGCCCGGGCACTGATCCGCCTGCCGGTGCTCGTTCTGGCCGACGAGCCGACGGGCAACCTCGACCAATCCACGGCCGCCCAGGTGGCCGATCTTCTGCTGGAATTGCAGGAAGCCGAACGCAATATGCTGATCACGGTCACACACAGCGCGGCGCTGGCCCGGCGGATGCAGCGCCGCATGGAACTCGACGACGGCCGGCTGCGGGAGGTCGCTTGAAACCCATGTCCAGCCTGCGATTGGTCTTCTTATCGCTGATCCACTACAGCCGCAACAACCTGGCGGTCGGCTTCGGCGTCGCCGTGGCCACCGCGGTCCTCGCCGGCGCCCTGCTCGTGGGCGACTCGATGCGCGGCAGCCTCCGCTCGTTGACGCTCGACCGTCTCGGGCGGATCGACCAGGCGCTGGTCGCCGAGGGTTTTTTTCGTGAAATCCTGTGCGACCAATTGGCGGCAGCGGAAGAGTTTCCACGCACCTTCTCGGAATCGGCCCCGGCCATCCTGCTCTCGGCAAGCATCGAGTCGGCCCGCGGCGAGCCCCCGCTGCGAGCCAACCGGGTCAACCTGATCGGCTGCGACGACCGCTTTTCACAGCTCGGACCCTCTGGCCCGGGCCAGCTCGTTGGCGGTTCCGGGATCACGATCAACCAGGCCCTTGCCGATGCGTTGGAGATCGCCGGGCCGGGCCAGGAAGTGCTCCTGCGGCTGCCCAACGCCGCGTCGATTCCTTCCGACAGCCCCCTGGGAAACAAGGAGGAGACGATCCGCCGCGCTCGCCTGACCGTATCGCGGATCATCCCCAACGAGGGGCTGGGGCGATTCGGCCTGCGCGCCAGCCAATCGGTTCCCAAGAACGCCTTCGTCCCGCTCGGCTGGTTGCAGGAGCGGCTCGAACAGCCAGGCAAGGCAAACGCGATCCTCATCGCCGGCCGCGATGATTCGGCCAGCCCGGCCGAGGTCGACGCCCTGCTACCCGGCTGGCTCCGGCCGGCGGCGGAGGACCTGGGGCTTTCAATCGCCGTGGCCGGTGAAGGTTACTTCAACATCACCAGCCAACGGATGATGATCGACGCGGCCGCTGAACAGGAATTGCTCCGGGCGGTCGGCGACCGGCCGGTCCAGCCGGCGCTGACCTACCTGGCCAACGCGATCGCTCTGGAGAAACGAGAAATACCCTATTCCACCGTGACGGCAATCGACTTTGCCCCGAACCGGCCCTTCGGCCCGTTTCTCGACCCCTCCGGTCAGCCGGTCGCACCGCTCGGCCAGGGCGAGATCGCGCTGAACGCTTGGGCGGCGGAAGACCTCGGCGCCAAGCCGGGTGATACGATCCGGCTCCGCTACTTCGAGCCGGAAAGCCCCGACGGGCAGGTTCGCGAGACTTCGGCCGAGTTTCGCCTCGCCGCGATCGTCAAGCTCGAAGGGGCGGCCGCGGACCCCCATTTTACTCCGGAAGTCCGCGGTGTTACCGACGTGCCGTCGATTGGCGAGTGGGATGCGCCGTTCCCGTTCGACGCCCGCAAAATCCGCAAGAAGGACGAGGCCTACTGGGACGAGCATCGGGCGACGCCCAAGGCCTTCGTGAGCCTGGCGACCGGCCGCCGGCTGTGGAGCAGCCGTTTCGGGCGAACCACGAACCTCCGCGTCGAGCCGCGCGGCGGAGAGACGGTCGAGGCCTTTGCCGGCCGGCTCGATCCAGACCCCGCGGCCTTCGGTCTCCGCTTCCAGCCGGTCAAGCGGATGGGATTGGCCGCCGCCGCGGGGACGACTCCGTTCAACGTGCTGTTCCTCGCTTTCAGTTTCTTCGTGATCGCCGCCGCCCTGATGCTGGTCGTCTTGCTGTTCCGCCTCGGAATCGAGCAGCGCGCCGAGTCGATCGGAATCCTCCGCGCCGTGGGCCTGGATCGCGGGCGGATCATCCGGCTGCTGGCCGCCGAAGGGCTGGCCGTGGCGGCGCTAGCCGCTGCCGCCGGAGTCGGCTTGGGACTGGGCTATGCGGCGTTGATGCTGGCCGGGCTGAAGACCTGGTGGCTGGCCGCCGTGGTTACGCCGTTTCTCCAGCTCCACGCGTCGGCCGCCAGTCTTGCGATCGGCTACGGCTGCGGCCTGGCCGTTTGCTTCGGGACCATCTTCTGGACGCTGTGGCGCGCCCGGCGGACGAGTGCCAGCCGGCTCTTGGGCGGCGAGTTCGCCGACCAGTACGTGCAGCCCGGCCGCCAGGCCGCCTGGACGAGGTGGCTGCCGCCGGCGCTGGTGGCCGCCGCCGTGGCGATCGGGTTGTCGGCCCGCTCGTTGAGCGAGGACGCCAGGGCGGGAGCCTTCTTTGCCGCCGGCGCCGCGGTGCTCGCCGCCGGGCTCCTCTGGGTCCGGCGCCGTCTGCGCCACCAGGCGACCGGTCCGGCGGTTGCCGCCGGGCGGGGCGGCTTGCTGCGGCTGGCCCTGCGCGGGGCCGCCCGCAACCCGGCCAGAAGCACGCTCAGCATCGGCTTGATCGCCTCGACCAGCTTCCTCATCGTGGCCACGAGCGCCTTCCATCTCGATCTGACGCGGCTAGCCCCCCGCCTCGACAGCGGCAATGGAGGGTTCGCACTGGTTGCTGAATCGGATCAGCCGATTCTTCACGACCCAAACACCGGCGACGGCCGCTTCGCCCTGGCATTCTCCGAGGCAGACTCGCGCCTGCTCCAGTCGACCCGAAGCTTCGGCCTGCGCGTCAAGTCGGGCGACGACGCCAGTTGCCTGAACCTTTACCAGCCGCTCGAGCCGCGGATGCTGGGCGTGCCGGAGGATTTTCGCCGCCGCGGTGGATTCGCCTGGACGGCCTCCGCCGCGCGCACCCCGGAAGAAAAAGCCAACCCCTGGCTGCTGCTGGAAAAGCCGGCGGAACCGGACGCCGATGGGACCCCCTGCGTGCCGGTCGTTCTCGACAACAACACCGCGATGTACGCGCTGCACCTGTATGGCGGCGTCGGTGAAACGTACGACATTACGGACGATCGAGGGCGGACGATTCGCCTCCGCATCGTCGGGCTGCTGAAAAACTCGATTTTTCAAGGAGACCTGATCCTCGCCGAGGAGCGCCTGTTGGAGCATTTTCCGCTCGTCAGCGGCCGCCGCTTCTTCCTCATCGAGTGTGATCCCCAAAAGGCCGGCGACGTGGCGGCGGCATGGAACCGCACGCTCGGCGATTTCGGGCTGGGCACGGAGACGACGGGCGAGCGATTGGCCAGCTTCTCGGCGGTCCAAAACACCTACCTGTCGGCGTTTCAGAGCCTCGGCGCGCTGGGATTGCTGCTGGGAACCTTCGGCCTGGCGGCGGTCCAACTCCGCAACGTGCTCGAGCGGCGGCGGGAATTGGCCCTGCTCCGCGCCGCGGGATTCCGCCGAGCGGCGCTCGGCTGGATGGTGCTCATGGAAAACGCCTTGCTGCTGGCAGCGGGCCTGGCCTGCGGGCTGCTGGCGGCGGCGTTGGCCGTCTTGCCGCATCTTCTCGCCGGCGCGGCCGCCGCGCCGATCCGATCGCTCGCGGCGATGCTCCTGGTGATTCTCCTGGTCGGACTGCTGGCCTCCCTGCTGGCGGTCCGGGCGACGCTACGCGCCCCGCTCGTGGCCGCGCTCCGCGGAGAGTAGAAAATCCGTCCGGCGGCCGCGATGATTGAAGGGTCGCCCACTTACTGTTCGATTCCGGAGAACGCCATGAATAGCCATGTATTGAAACCTCGATTTCCAGCGGCCTTTCGGGTCAGCCTGTTTTTGGCGGCGGCCGCTTTTTCGACATCGGCGACAGCACTCGCGGTGGACACGTTCGAGGGCAAGTTCTACTCGGGCCGGGGCGACGTGGAGTACCTCCGGCTGCTGGACGTTTCGCGGCGAATGTTCTCCGCCGATCCGGAATTCCAGAATGTCGCCATGCTCTACGCGCCCGCCTGGAACGGGCTGGTCGAAGGCCCCACCTGGGGCGCATGGTGGATTCAAAACAGCTACGGCCCCACGTACTGCGCTCTGCCGCTGCTGGAGGAGCCGCTGACCACTTTCCTCCAGAATTCGCAAGACCTGTGGTTCGACCAGATGGGCGACGGCAAGCGGACCTGGGCGCACCGCGCCAGTGCCGGCAAGGAGTTGGTGATTCCCGATGGACAGTTGTGCGACGCCGCCAGCCCCGGCTGGTCCATCCCCAAACAGGGCGACGGAAACGTAGCGATCCACGACTGGGGGATCGAGTTCACTGCCGCGGGGCTGGTAATGCAGGCGGAGCTGCTCCTGATCGGGCGCGACGAGAAGGCAATCGCCGATTACCTGCCCAGGCTCAGGCGGTGCGCCAACTTCATCGAGTCGCGGCGCGATCCCAAGAACAACCTGTTCTTGGCCGGACCCGCCGGCAACCTGCTCGCGCCCAGCTACGCCGGCTGGAAGCAGCCCGACGGCACCTACGGCCAGGCTTACCTGGCAGGGCTTTCGATCACCTACATCGCGGCGCTGGATCGTCTGATCGAGCTTGAGAAGCTCGCCGGCGACGCCGAGTCCGTTCACCTCTACACGACCCGCCGCGACCTTGCCCGCAAGGGCCTCTCGCTGCTGACCACTGACGAGGGCTACTTCATCAAGTCCCTCGATCCGGACGGCGCCCGGCACGGCGTCTATGGCGCTGATCAGCACGGCTATTTCGAAGCCGTTGTCAACCACGACGCGATCTGCTTCCGCGTAGCCGACGACGCCCAGGCGGAAGAGATTTACCGAAAAATTGCCTCGATC
>JAMOAF010000777.1 GCA_023621895.1 Planctomycetota bacterium | reverse complement strand
GGCGATCGGAATCCGCGAGGCGGTCCACTCGTGGAACGCAATGACTTCCACGTCGTTGAGGTTCGCCCAGTCCGCGCGAATCTCACCCGGATTGAAGCCGAACCGGTCGTGGCCATTTCCCCCGGACCTGGCCGACGGATCGACCTTCCGGGCGATCTGGTAGTATCCCTTTTGGGGCAACCGCGGGCGGAATCGCAAGCTCCAGCCCCCTTCCTTCACGCCCGCCAGTTCCACGCTCCAGCGGCCCTTTTCGTCGATCTGCCAGCCGGTCACGTCTTGCCCTCCGCTGAAAATCGGCCGCTCTCCGGCGTAGGCCTGGTAGACGACCGGCGCCTGCTCCGTGCCCGAATCTTCCGGGGAGAAAACGATCGGTTCCGTCAACCAGTACGTTCCACCTCGGATCGCCACGACGATCGGCCTCTTGCGGTCCGGTTCCGCCTGGCGAATCTGCCGGGCCAACCGCTGCGCGGCCCCGATCGTGGCAAGCGGACCGTCCGTCGCCGCGGCATTGGCGGCAGACAGTCGCCCCGACCAGGCGTCGTTGCCGCTGGTAGAGACAAACAGGTCGGCCTGCGCCTCGAGCACCGCGGCTTCGCGGGCAGGCGCTGCGGCAACGGCCGTCGAATCGATGGCCAAGAGAAGCAAGACAAAGGGGATCGCGACGCACGAAGCAAGTCTCATGATGGGTACCTCTTGTTCGATGTCTTGAGCAATCATACCGCATGGAGCCGGCGAGGAGTCGATGGTTGCACGGTCTGTAGGACGGGTCTCCAGGCCCGTCGAAGCCGCTATCCGGCCGGCACTTCACGGTGGGGCGGCGCTCGCATTTTACTCGTGGAGACTTATTCGGTTCCGAGCAGCAGCAACGACATTTCCAACCGCATCGGGTTGGCCCGCTCTGCACCACCCTACGGTCTGTAGGACGGGTCTCCAGGCCCGTCGCGCCCTATTACGGTCGGTATTGCTCGGTGGGGCGGCGCTCGTATTTTACTCGTGGAGACTTATTCGGTTCCGAGCAGCAGCAACGACATTTCCAACCGCATCGGGTTGGCCCGCTCTACAGCACCCCACGTACGGCAAGCAACTCGCCAACTCAGCTCTACACTCTTAGCAGATCGCCGGTTGAGCAGCAACCGGGACGGCGGTTGTACAACGCTTCACGCACAGCCACAATGAGGGGGTGAGTAGTCGGCATTCACCGCAGACCACGCCGTGAAAGGAAAGGACGGCCATGTATTCCTCGCACACCGAACGGCCCACAACAAGGCAACGGTCTCGACTGGTCATCTTGTTTGGCGGCATCTCGCTCTTGTCGCTTCTTGTAGCCGCAGGAAAGGGCGCGGATCGTCCCGGCAACGTGGCGACGGTGCCGCTGGCCGAGGGGGACGACGCCCTAAGCGCGGAGCTCCAACTCGGCGACGCCGAACGCTGGGCAACGATCACCGTGCGTCTCGACGATGGCAAGTCGCATGTTTTCCGCGGGCGCGTGGAACCGGAGCGAATCCGAAGAAAGGCGACTGAAAACGGCGCAGCCGTCTGGAAAGAGGAAATCCTGCCCGAGGCCGCCGTCAATTTCTCCGGGCTGGTCCGCTACCATAGCCGGCCGCGGTTGGGCCGTTACACCAACGAGCAACAAGACGACCTGATTGCCCGCTGGTCGCAGCTTCCCGCCGCTTCACAGCGCTTCATCACGTTCGAAGCAAGACAGGATCAGGACGGCGTCGCGATCTACCTGGATGGCCAATACGCCGGGCGGCGCGACGCGGCCGGCAAGCTCCAGAGCCTTGAAATCTCGCTGCCGGAAGCCGGACAGGTCCGCCGTGCACGCTCGTTTAAAAACTATCACGACGCGGGTGTGTTTCTTCCTTTGGACGTGAAGTGGATCGCCAGGCCGGGCGCAATGCGGAGCGCCGCGGTTTCGCTCCCGCCGGGCCTCGAGACCGTTGGCGGCGTGCCGATCTTGGTCGCCGGCGGCCAGACGAGCGTCGATGTCGGCGCGGTCAAGGAGTGCAAGGGCTCCTGGGCGCTCGAATGCGACGAGCACCTCGCCCGAACCGCGCTCGACGGTATGCCGGAGACGGCCCATTTCTCGGTGCCGCAAGCCACCTACTGCCGCGCGTGGGTGTTGTGCGCGGTGGACCCCGCTCCGGACCTCGACCCGATCCTCACCGCCCGCCTGACCCGATTCGCCACGTCCGGCCGCGGCGACGCAATTGCCGACACGACGATCATCCTGCCCCGCCCCGGCGAACCGGCGGGTCCGGGCGTGGTGCAGGTCGGCTCGGTCCGCTTCGAAAAGAACGGCCAGGCGATCGAGACGCCGTTGCTGCTGGTGGAATTCCAGCTCAAGCCGGGCGAGATCCTCGACCTCTTGTCGATGGAGGAGGATCCCCACGCTTCGATGATGCGCTCCGCCTACCTCGATTTCGAGTTTCTCGGCAAGCTCGACGGCGTCTACGCCCAGTGGGACCGCCGCCACAAACCGGACAAGAAATCAACCAGCGGAGTGCACCTGTTCGGCGCGACGCTCGAGCGCAGCCCCGTATCTCTTCGCTTGAAGAGCGGCCAGCCGGGAAACATCTTCCACAACGACGAGCGGCCGGAGATGACGGCCGTGCTGAAGGGAACACGGCCCTCGTCGGTCGTGTTCGGCTGGACGATTCACGACGCGGGTGGCCGCACGACTGGCCAGGCAAGCGAAAAACTGGTGTTCGCGGCGGCCGGCGAAGAGAAGACCGTCCGCATTCCACTCGATAGGAATGCCCTGGGGTGGTACGGCATTGAGCTTACCCTCGTCGACCAGCGCGGCCGAGAGTTGCTCGCGCACTCGGCCGCGTGCGCCCTGTTGGGCAATGACACGCGCAAGGCCGGTTACGATTCACCCTACGGCACATGGTGGTTCGCCGGGGCGCACTACGGCGCGGGCGAGAAGGAAATCGCCGGGCCGATGCTCTTCAAGGCCGGGCTCCGCAAGACGACATTCGGCTGGTGCGACTACTCGGAAGCGGACATGGCGCCGTGGAAGATCACGCTGAACCAATTGGGCTGGAGCCTGGCGCCGAAGGACATGGCGGACAAAAAAAAGGCCTACGACCAGGCCGAAGCGCTCGTCCGCCAGATGAGGGAGCGGTTTCCCCACTGCCGCAGCGCCGACATTTTCCACGAGAGCTATGCACACTATGTGCCGGCCGAACTGGTCGGAGAGAAGCCCGTCGAAGACGAACAGGCGGTGCGGGACGGCAAGCTTCGGGTCGAGATCGGCCAGTTCGCCGCGCAATTCTATCGCGAGCGGTTTCCCGAGGTCGAATTGCTGGTCGGCAACACGAGCAGCTCCGCCTCGATTCTGGCCGCGCTGCTGCGCCACGGGTTCGATGCGAAGTACATCGACTCTATCGGCGTCGAAGCGGTGGGGCAGACCGGCATGCCGGAGCTGCTGTGGGAGGGTTCGACGCAGGGCATCTGGCTGGCGCGGGAGGTAGCGCGTAAGTACGGCCACGATCTGCCGGTGACCGGCTGCTTTGAATTCACCGCCCGCACCGATCGCAGCCTGGGAGCGCGGCGGCAGGCCGAGTGGATCGTCCGCGACATGCTGCTGTGCCACGCGTACCGGTTCAAGCACATCAACCCGGCCATTCTTCACGACGCCGGCAACGCGTACTTCAATACGCTCTGGGGGGCCGGAGGGCTGTGCCGCCGCAACCCGCTACTCTACCCGAAACCGGCCTACGTCGCCGTGGCCACGTTGACGAAGGTGCTGGACCAGGTCGGACCGCCGTCCCGCATCGCGACGGGGTCGACAACCGTGTACGCATTGGAGTTCCAACGGTCCGACGGCAAGTTGGTCTATGCGTTGTGGACGGCGTGCGGCGAGGCCCGGCTGCGGCTTTCGTTTTCGAAACTCGTTGCGCCGACGCTCGTCGGCTTTTACGGCAATCCGACCTTGATCGGCGAGGGCAAGAGTTTCGACGTCGACTGCGGCGCCGCGCCGGTGTACGTCGTCGCGCCGCTGGCGTGCGGATCGATCGAGGTTCGCCAGCGCCGCTTTGCCGCTCCACCGGACTCGTTCCGCGTCGTCGATCCAATGAACGACCTTGCGAAGTGGTCGGTCGCCGAGGGGGACGCCCGTCTGGCCCAGCCTACTCCCCGCGGGCTGCCGATTCGAGTCGCCGGCGAGTTTGCGTTGGCGCAGGTTGACGATGAAGAAAAGGGGCCGAGCCTACAGCTCGAGCTCCGCCGAAAGGGGCAATTGCCCGACATCATCGGCGAGTATACCCGATTGAAACGCGCTCAGCCCGACTCCGCGCCGGGGAAGCCGACGGCCATTGGCGTCTGGGTCAAGGGCGACTCGGGGTGGGGCAAGATCATCTTCGAGATCGAAGACGCGGCCGGCGCCTTGTGGCTGACCGAAGGCGTCTGGCACGATTGGCCGGGCGACCTGGCGATCTGCCACGACGGCTGGCGGTTCATGAGTTTCCCCATCGACGGCAATACGAGCGTGCCGAACATCTCGCCGGGCGCGCGCTGGACCAGCACTTCCCCGAGCAGAAAAGACCGCATCCAGTTCCCCATCAAACTCGTCGGCCTCAGCGTCGCGATGAACCGCAAGGCGCTGGATTTGACCGAAATGAAAGAGGTTGCCGGGGTGCTGCGACTGCGGGACCTGGGCGTTTGCGGGCAGCGCGATTGATCAAATTCGGCATTAAGAGTGACCACGACCGCCTGACGCTCACGGGCCGCGTCGAGAATACCACGATCGGCCGTGTTCGCCAGGCCATCGATGGTTTTTTGCCGAATCACATCCCTCATTTATCCCTCTATCCTACTTTCCGCACTTCTCCGTTTGATTTTCTGTTAATTACCCGAGCTCCGCAAGTTGTTCACTGGCCATAGGATGATGCGGGGATGCCGAGGAGGCGAAGCAGGCGTCGCCGCAGCGCAGTAAGTTTCGTGACCATGACGGTCGGTGCTTGGCCGGTCTGATGGATTTCGTGTCGTTGGATGGGATCGAAAATGTCGATCAGTCGCCGCGTGGTGGGGCATCGGCAGTCTCGGCCTTCCGGGTACATGGGAAGCGATTCTAGCCCCTCGCGTTCCATCGCTTTTCTCAATTCTCGCTCGAGCAGGGCTTCGGCAAGCAGGGCCAGGTAGTAGACGCCCAGGAAATCAGCGATCGCTCAATAGAACCGCGCCATTGTGTCTGCCGCGGTAATTCGAGATAATTCCGCATGAGATGTGCGGAAAGTAGCTTGTAGCTGAAAAAATTGCGGTCAAACATCAGCAGCATGCCTGGCTGGAGATGTCTCAGCAAGGACGGAAACATTGCTTCCTCACTCGTGTAACACCCCGCGACCTGGAAAGCCAGTTCCACATGCGTGCCGATTTCAACCAAGCTCAGCTTGCGCACTTGGGGAAACGCTCCTTCCCCCCGATCGCCGCCGGAAGGGCGGCCGAAGTAAGCGGCATTCGGCGGGGTGTCGGGAACGTTCAGCACCGTTCCGTCGATCGCCACCATGTGCCAATGCCGAAAGTACGCGCCGGGCGTCCCGGGAGTCCCCAGCGGCCGCACCACGCGTTCATGCAGTCGAAGCAGCGGCTCCAGCCCAAGCCGCTGCCGCGCGAGGCACAGACTGGAACGATGGGGAGACACCTCACCCATTCGCAAACGCCTGGCATGCTTGAACACCTGCCGAATCGGCAGGTCAGTAAGAATTCCCATCGCCAATACCACCCACAACATGACCTCATGAGTCAACTTGCAGGCTCGTGCGTTGATTCGCCCGGTTTCAATTAAGACTTGCCGAACGTCGGTCTGCGTGATAACCTGTTCGAGCGTTGCCAGCCGGTCCAAGACGCGACCGTTCTCATCTGCCTGAAGTACGCAACGTCCTTGTTCTTCCATCGTCACAGCCTCCTTGCTGGCGGATTCGGAAACACCGTAACCTAGCAAAAGGCTGTGACTTGCGCCTACGTCAAACGGTCTTGGGGCTTGCCCACGCGGCTATCACGCTCTCATGAATTCCTCCCTACAATCACGCAAGCTCATTTAGTCTTTCATGCGGCGTGATCTGGCTACATTGCCCTTATCTTTGTTTGAATGTACAATCGATTGTGCAGATGCGCTGATTAAACCCAGAAACGCTCAAATAAGTATGCACGAAGAAGCTGGTCTTGCACAAGGAGCCGAGTTACCCCCCCCACTCACCTGGACGGCGTCGAACCATGCCCAGAAAAGCCGCTGCATCCGCGACAGGGCCACCCGGTAGGGTGGGTGATCTCATACACAAGCAGCGCGCGGCCATGCACATGACCGTGGCTCAGCTCGCCGCCCGTGTCGGCGTCAGCCGGAACACGATCACCAATTATGAAGCGGGGAAGACCGAACCCGGCGTCAGCGAACTTGTCCGCCTGTCCGCAGCCTTGAGCTGCACGATCCAGGACCTTCTTTACGCGGAAACGGCCGCGGCGCCGCCGCGGTTCGCCTTCCGGGCTCACGCGCCTCTCCGCAAAGACCCGTCGATTACCGTCGCCGCCCGGAAGTATGTTCGGGCGTATGACGAGATCGAAGAAATCACCCACTCGCGACTCCAAGTAAAGTTGAGGAAGTTCGGTGGGGATGACGGTCGCCCCCTCAGAAATCGAGAAATCGAGATGGCGGCAGACACGCTCCGCCGAGCAAGCGGCATTCACTACACCGGACCCGAGAATATTGCCGGTACTCTCGAAAGTCTGGGCGTTCGGACCCTGTTCTTTGAACACCCGACAAAGGGCTTGGACGCGATCAGCACGGTCCAAGGCGACATGGTTCTGGTAA
>JAMOAF010001166.1 GCA_023621895.1 Planctomycetota bacterium | reverse complement strand
TTTTGTGGAGAAGGTAATTGAAAGAGAAAATCCAGATGGAATTCTTTTGGCATTTGGTGGTCAGACTGCACTTAACTGCGGAGTAGAGCTGTATAAGTCGGGTATCTTTGAAAAGCCTGTTCCAAGATCGTTTCATGCTGCAAAACCTCCTCTGGCAAAAAAAACAACGACAGACGGGCTGTGCGATGGGTCCGGTCTGACGACGACATCGCTCGCGCTCCGTCGAGCATTTCAGACAACAATCCTGAGGGCCTAGCGCAGCATCCGTGCAAGGTTCATTATAATGGTACTTGTTAATAATGCAATTTTTTATATCACACACGCACGCGTCGTTTCGAAATCCATTGGGCACGCGTCTGGAATCTCCAGGAAATCGCATTGAGCGCCGCAATCCGACGGTGCTTTCACACGGCGCGGACTGTGGCGTGTCGGTCGCGCGCAGGCTTCCGATACAGGCTGTTCGGGTGCCCCCGTGTTCCCTCCCCTGGGCTATGCGGCTGCCGGCGCTCTAAATGAGCTTGCGTGATTTTAGGGAGGAATTCATGAGAGCGTGATAGCCGCGTGGGCTTTCCCCGCGGCGCGCCTGCGCTGCGGCACAACCGGTACGTAACAAAGCGCGGGGCAAGGCGCACGCGGCTATCTGAATAACAGCCGCTTTTTCCACGAATCACGCAAGCCGATGTAGGCATTCCGGCCTTGCGGCCCTGCTGTCTGTGGTTGATGGATTTGCGTCGGTTGTCAATTTCAGCCAAAATGGCCCGGTGAATTCTCGAAAACGGCTGTCTCCACGGAGTCTCGTCTCATGCCAATAGCCATCGACCGACGGCGTTTCTTTCAATCTGGGGCGCTGGCCGCGGCGGGGATTGCCGCCGGCCGGCTGCAAACCGCTGCCGGCGACTCGACCGGCGGTCGCCAGACCGCTTTCGAGGCGGCTCGCCAGGTGCCGGTCGTCGAAGAGGCCGACGTGGTTGTCTGCGGCGGTGGACCGGCGGGCGTGGCCGCAGCGATTGCCGCCGCCAGAACCGGCGCCAAGACGCGGCTCATCGAAGTCAACGGCTGCCTCGGCGGCGTCTGGACCGCCGGCCTGTTGAGTTGGATTCTCGACACCGGAAACAAGACCGGCCTGATGAAGGAAATCCTCGCACGGCTGAAGGAGCGCGGCGGGCTGGCCGTCTACGGCGGCGATCGGGGCTACGACGTCGAAGAAATGAAGATCCTGCTCGAAGAAATCTGCCTCCAGGCCGGCGTCCTCGTGCGGCTGCACACGCGGGCGTGCAGTGCCGCCCGGAGCGGCAGGCGGATCGAGGCCGTGATCACCGAGTCGAAGTCGGGGCGGGAGGCGTTTCGCGGAAAGGTATTCATCGATGCCACGGGCGACGGCGATCTGGCCGCCCAGGCCGGCTGCGGGTTCGACTACGGCCACCCGGAGACCGGCCAGGCCCAACCGATGAGCTTCATCGCCCTGCTGTCGGGAATCGAGGCCGAACAGGTCGCGCCGTTTGTCCGCGAGCTGGCCGAAGCCAAGGACTGGGGCTCGCCAAAGGACAACCTCCGCGCTGAAATGCAGAAAGCGGGCGCCGATCCGTCTTACGCCAAGCCGACCTTGTTCTATATCCGGCCGGGCCTGTTCTGCTTGATGGCCAACCACCAATACGGCGTGGCCGGCACCAACGCCGACGAGCTGACCGCCGCCAGCCTCCAAGGCCGAGCCGAAGTCCACCGGCTTGTCAGCGCCCTTCGGGCGACCGGCGGACGCTGGGCCAACGTCCGGATCGTCGCCACGCCCGAGCACATCGGCGTTCGCGAAGGCCGGCGGATTCACGGCCGCTACACCGTCTCCACCGAGGACCTCCTCACCGGCGCTCGGCACGAGGATGCCGTCTGCGAGGTCCGGTTTCCGGTCGACGTCCATTCGACCAACCCGGCGGAGACCAAGGGGATCGCCGACAAGAAAGTCAGGGCCAGACCCTATGAAATCCCCTGTCGGGCCCTGCTGGCCAGGGATGTCGACGGGCTGTTGATGGCCGGGCGGAACATCAGCGGCGATTTCATCGCCCATTCGAGCTACCGGGTGACGGGCGATTCAGTGCCGATGGGCGAGGCGGCGGGGATCGCAGCCGCCCTGGCCGCTCGCAGCGGCCGCATGCCCCACGAGCTTGCCTGGAGCGAGATTCGAGAGCAGCGCGGTGCGCTGGCGGCGGCCAGGTGACGCCGCAGCCCGCCCGGACGCTCCGAAGCGTGCCGGCTCGGCGACTTTAAGGGGTTGCCGCAAAGGACGACTTCTCTGCATAATAAAGAGGTGGGACTGCAACCGTTTAGCGGGGTTCTATCCGTCCTTTCCGGGGTCCTTTGGAGGCTAGAGCCAGCGAAATGCGAACCAGAGAGTTGATCGAGCTTCTCAAGCGATTCGATCCAGAGTCAGAAGTCCATCTCTGCATGAGCTTGCCGGGCCGCGTCATCCAGACCCACGACACCCTGTGGGTCGCCGATTACGGCAGCGGTCCGCAGATCAATGCAATGCTCGATTTCCGCCCCTTCACCGTCTACGTTGGGTGCGGCTTGGAGCAGTTCGTCCGCAACGTGCCGGAGATCGCGGTCGACCTCGGGCAGTACGAATCGCAAGAGATCCTGGCCAAGGTCCGCGACTTCTACGTGATCCATCGAGAGCTCGACCAGCCGCTGAACTATCCGGACTTCGACTACCAGGATTGGTTGCCGCCGCGAACCGTATCCGGCCAGTACAACGAGCATATCGCCAAGATTCTGCGAGAAAAGCTGCTCCAGGACTGATCGCCCTGCTTTGCCGTGCAACGCCTGCGGCGCAGCGAATGGGGTGGCGAGGTGAAAACTGGTCGATTCTGGTTTGGCCGTGTTTGTTCCACGGTTGTCTTTCGATGACATTTAAAACAGCGCGGGCTGGTGGCGGCTACGGTTTTCACCTCGCCATGCCCTGACTCGTTTGCCCGCCCCGTCCCGAAGGGACGCGCCTAAGCCAGCCCAGGGTGGAGCGCGGCGAGTGAAACGAGCCAAGCGCAACCCTGGGTCAGGAGCCGCGCAAAACGCGGCCAGCCCCAACGGGGCGGTCCTAAGAAAGTGGATGACCGCGCCGGTCAATCCCAGGCGTAGCGCTGATCGAGTGTGACCCCACGCCTTGGGCAGAGCGCCCGAAAGTCGCCCTGGAACGAGATTCGCTTGTGGTGTTCCTCCCGATTGGCGCTTGTAGACTCTAACCCGCTCGGCATTCGAGTGACTTACGGAAGAGATCCCATAACCGGCCTGCCACTGGAAATCACTCCGCCCGGGCGCTTGTTTCTTGATCCATTTGGACGTTGGCCAACGATTGAGACATGTTTTTTGGCCACTTTGTTAGGGCCGCCCCGTTGGGACTGACAGGGTCTGAGGCGGCTTCTGACCCAGGGTTGCAGACGGCTCGTTTTACTCGCCGTCCTCCACCCTGGGCTGGCTTAGGGGTGTCCCTTCGGGACGGGCTGCAAAACCGGCGACGGAAGTCTTTCTCTTCACCGGTGCCGCGTCGTGGCGTGCTGGAAACAGAGACTCGCGACCGTTTATTCGTTGTTTATTCGTCTGACTCGGAACAAAAACTGAAGACACCGCGGGCTGGTGGCGGCTACGGTTTTCACCTCCGCAGCGAATGGGGTGGCGACCGGGATACTACACCGCCGGGGCCGCGATCGCCGGGCGGATCACCCGGCAGCCGATCGCCTCGAGATGGGCACAAAGCCGCTCAAACGTCGCGTCGTCCGGATAGGTGCCGATGATCGCGCCGCCGGAACCGGCGAACTTGGCCGAAGCGCCGGCCGACCGCGCTCGCTCGACGATGCGAATCTGGTTCTTCGGCAATCGGCAGATCGAGCGGCGGAGGTCGAAGTTTTCGTTGATCAGCCGGGCGAGGGTCGCCCGATCGCCGTCGAGGATCGCCTGGCGCGCCTCGAAGGCAAGTGCGGCGAAGCGTTTCATGGCGTTGACCACGGCCGGCTCGCCCTGCTGGAATCTCGCCCGGAGGTTGTTGTGGAACACCTCGGTCGGCTCGCTCACGTCGGCGCTGTAGGCGATGTAGAGCGGCGGGAGCAGCGCCGGGTCGAGGGGCTCGTAGACGCCGCACGTCAGCCCCCGGCATTGCCGCATCCGGTCTTTGGCGAAGTCCATGTAGACGGCGCCCTCGTAGACCTGGATCACGCGGTCCTGGAGGCCCGCGGCAATTCCCAGTTCCTCCGTTTCGACCGAGAGAACGAGCGAGGGCTGGACTTCCAGCGGGATTTCGATGCCGTAGAACTCCATCAGGCAGCGGAGCGTGGCGACGATGATCGCGCTGGAGCCGGCCAGGCCGACCTGGCGGGGGATGTCGGACTCGTAGCGGACGGAGAAATTCCGGTCGTGGAGCCGGTGGCCCCGGGCGATGCAGTATTCGGCGAACTTCTTGATCGTCGCCTTGACCAGCCGGATGCCGCCGTAGTAGCCGTGCAGGCGGACGTCCTGGGCCAACTCGCGGATCGAGCGGAAACGGCTCTTGTCCTCCTGGCTCCAGACGATTTCGAGCTCGTCCCACTCGTACATCGTCACGCGAGCCGAAAAATTGCGGACGATCACCGAGATCGTCTTGCCGTGGTAGCCGTCCGAAGGATTCCCCATCAGACCGGCACGGGCGAATGCGGCCTTGCGGATCAAGAGCATCAGCGGGCCTCGGCATACTTGGCCAGGAGGGTCTTGGCAAACTCGCGGATTTGCCGGCCGTGGCCGGGATCGGCCAGCGCGAACTCCACGAACGCCTGGAAATAGCTCTCGAAATTGCCGATGTCGAACCGCGGCTGGCTGGCCGGCAGGCGGACCCCCATCACGCGCCCGCCGTCGCGGATGAGCGCGCGGATCGCGTCGGTCAACTGGATTTCGCCCCCCTTGCCCGGCTCCGTCTTGTGCAAGTAGTCGAAGATCGCCGGGCTGAACACGTAACGCGCCGCCACGGCAAGGTTGCTCGGGGCATCCTCGACCTCGGGCTTCTCCACGAGGTCCTCCAGGTCGAAAACCTCGTTGACCTCGCCGGCCGGCCGGGCGATCCCGTAGTGGACGACCTCCTCGCGCGGCACTTCCTCGAAGGCGATCACGGCCGCCGCGGCAGCCGACTCAAAATGGTCGGCCATCGTGCGGACCACCTGCGATTGGGCGTGCAAGCCGATGATCGAATCGCCCAGGGCGACGACGAAATTCTGGCTGCCGACGACCGGTTCGGCGCAGAGCACCGCGTGGCCGAGCCCCAATTGGCGCCGCTGGCGGGTGTAGAAGTACTGGAGGTCCTCCCGTTCGAAGGCCAGCTCCTCGAGCAGCTCTTCCTTGCCGCTTTCGCGCAAATGATCGATCAGCTCGGCGTCGACGTCGAAATGGTTCTCGATGGCCGTCTTGCCGGGCCCCGTGATGAACAGCACGCGGTGAATGCCGCACCGGGCCAATTCCTCGACAACATACTGGACGACCGGCTTGAAACCGACCGGCAGCATCTCCTTCGGCTGGCTCTTGGTCAACGGCAACAGGCGGGTCCCCCGGCCTGCCACCGGAACAACGGCAATATCGATCGGCATAATTCGGATACCTGGTTTGCAGGGGCGCTCTGGCTCGTGCGAAACGCACGCGCTGAGAGATTCGCAAGGTTCAAAGCTCAAAGCTCAGGGTTCAGGGTTCAGGGTTCAATAAGAGTGGACAAGGCCCGACCTTTGGTCTATGCCACTGAGTTTTGGAATTTGAACCTTGCGCCTTGGATTTTGTGCCTTGCCAGAAAACGGGTCGAGACGGGGCTCCAACGAAATATATAGCCTACGGGGGGTGCGTGGCAAGCCGAACCCGGTCCAGCGTGGGGTGGCGTTGTCTGCGTCGCCTGCCGGCAGGCTGTCTCACGCGGGCACAATCGGTACAAGTCTCCCAATTCGCCGATTCGCATGGCGAAGCGTTTCGGAGGGCGAGTCAGGGTGTTGGCGCGACCCCGGATGGCCGAATTCGTGTCTAAAGGGGATAATCGAGACGCCGGGCCGATACGCGGGGCCACCACCGAACCCGAAGGCTGACTCGCCGCGTACGCGAAAACGGGCGATCAAAGGAAGGCTGGTATGCTGTCGTTCGTGGAAGTCGAGAATTTCCGCCTGTTCGAGCACTATCGGCTGGCAGGCCTCTCGCGAGTGAATCTCCTCGTCGGCGAGAACAACTGCGGCAAGTCGTCTCTTCTGGAAGCTGCGCATTTTCTGGCATCGGGTGGGGACCTGCGAGTTCTCCTGGCCTATGCTGGCAACCGCGGGGAGACCGCGGTATTGAGTGACGAGGAGACGATCGATCCGGTCGTGTCGCATTGGTTCTCTGGACATCGGATTGATCCCGGCAACGAGGTGGTCGTTCGGGGAGACGGCGGTTGCGACGAGATCCGTGTTTTGATCGAGAATGCCTACGAAGCTGATTTCAGATCGTCCTATCCGACGGAAAGTCCAAATCAAATCGCGGAGATGCTCGATGGAATCCAAAGCGACGTGGCAATTTCCTTGAGCGGTGGTGTGAATGGACCTGATGGGATTGTGCTTCCGATAGCAGGAAATGGGACGATTTCCAGGTCGGCGTCGTT
>JAMOAF010001170.1 GCA_023621895.1 Planctomycetota bacterium | reverse complement strand
GCGGCGTTCATCATCCTCTGCCGGCAGTATCGCCAGGTCCGGCTCGACGGCGCGGCGGACAAGGGCGTGCCGATTCGCACGGTCCAGCTCGACCTGGCCGTGCCCGCCCGGTACCAGTTCACTTCGCCGCTCGACGTGTTGGGGATCGCCGTCGAAGTTCCGGCCGGCGGGAAGGAGGCCGCCCCGCGGATGGTCCATAGTCCGCTGGCCGCCAGCGGGCGCGCGCTCCGCGAGACCCTGCCGGCCCTGATGGACTACGTGGCCGTCGCACCGGGCGGCGTGCTCCGCGGCCGCGTCAACCTGGACGAGGCGCCGCGGGCGGTGCTGATGGCCGTGCCGGGAATGACGGAAGGCCTGGCGCAGCGGATCGAGGCGCAGCGCCGAGCGATGGCGCGGAGCACGGACGCCGCACGGCGGCACCCCACCTGGCTCCTGGCCGAGGGGCTGGTCGATCTGGCGCAAATGAAAGCCATGCTCCCGTTTGTGACCTGCGGAGGCGACGTCTACCGCGCCCAGGTCGTGGGATTTTTCGACGATTACGGGCCGGTCGCGAGGGCCGAGGTGGTCATCGATGCTACCTCCGATCCGCCCCGCCAAGTATACTATAAGGACCTGAGGCTGCTTGGCCGCGGCTTCTCGATCGACGAGCTTCGCGGCACGACGGCCGGCGTGGCGGCGCCTTTGGAAGCGCCCAAGGCGCTCGAAATGCCCGAGTGGCCGCTCGGCTAACCGCAAAGTCCAAGGTTCAATTCCCAAGGGCCAAGAGACGGCACGGCCCGGTCTTGGGCACGGGAAAAATCGAGCCCTGAACCTCGCCGAAAAACCCGGGCGGCGGCCCGCCGCCCGATCACGATGGGTATGAATCGGAGACGCTTCCGGTGGGCAAAATCCTGGCTCTCGATTGGGATCAGCGCCAACTGCGCTACGTGGTGGCCGTGATCGGCCGCAAGACCGTCAAGGTGCTTGCCGCCGCCGAGGTCGCCATGTCGACCGTCCGGGAGGCTGACGGCGAGGAACGCCCGGATCCCGCGGCCACGCTCAAATCGAGGCTCGGCCGATCGGCGGCCCGGCTGCCGGCGCTGGTCGGGGTCGATCGGGCAAGCGTCGAGACGCTGCCATTGACGCTTCCGCCCGCAAGCGACGCCGAACTGCCCGAACTGGTCCTCAACCAGGCAATGCGCGAGTCGGCCTCGATCACCGAGGATACGGCGCTTGACTTCCTCCCGCTTGGCGGCGCGGCCGGCGAGCCGCGCGAGGTCCTGGCGGCGGCCCTTGCCGCCGACGCGATGGCCGGCATCAAGGTCGTCTGCTCCCAAGCCGGCATCAAGCCGGCGAGGATGCTGCTGCGGCCCTACGCCTCGGCCTCGTTGTTTCTGAGGAGCCAGCACGCCCAGGTTGGCATGCCCTGCCTGCTGGTCAACCTGGTCGGCGACGAGGTCGACCTGACGGTTGTCGCCGAAAGCAAGATTGTCTTCACCCGCACCGCGCGAATCCCGCACAGCGACGCCCAGGCGGAGACGGATCGCCGCGTGCTGGCCGAGATCGGCCGGACGTTGATGGTCGCCATGCAGCAGCGGATGGGCGACCAGTCGGTCAGCCAGGTCCACGTCTTCGGTTCGCCGGGCGAACACCAGGGCTTGATCGAAGCGGTCAGCGCGCAGTTCGAGCTCTCCGCCGCCGAGTTCGACCCGTTCGACGCGGTGGAAATTCGCCGCAAGGTGATCCCCGAACATGCGGGCTCCTTTGCGCCGCTCTTGGGGATGCTGCTCGACGAAGCCGACGGGGCGAAGCACGCGATCGATTTCCTCCACCCCCGCCGCGCGCCCAAGCCGCCCGACCGGCGCCGCCTGCTGGCCGCGATCGCCGCGCTACTGGTCACCGGCGGCCTGTTCGTTTGGTATCAGCAGTCCCAGGAACTGAAGAAGCTCGACGGGACGATTGCCGCGCTCGCCAAGACGCGCGACGAGCGCAAGGCGCAGGCCACGCGCGCGGTTGCCCAGGCCCAGGTGGTCAACAGCCTCCGCGCCTGGCACAACGCCGACATGAATTGGCTCGACGAGCTGCGCGACTTGTCCGTTCGCTTCCCCTCCGCCGCCGACATGGTCGTCCTCCAGATGGCCCTCTCGCCGGGACGCGCGGGAGGCGCCGCAATCACCTTCAGCGGACTGGCTCGCGACCCGAAGATCGTTGTCCGCATGGAATCGAACATCCGCGACCGGTACCACGACATCCGCAGCAAGCGGGTCCAGGAACGCGGCCCGCAGGGCAGCCTCGCCTGGTCGTTCGAGACCTCCCTGGTGGTAGCGCCCCGGCCGAGGGCGAGCTACGTGGCGCATCGGAAGCCCCAGGACTCCGCCCCGGCCCAGGCGGCGGTCGCCTCCTCGGGCGAGGCCGCCGGCTCCGCGCCCCAGCAGCAAGGAGGCCGGCCATGAAACCCGCCCGCCGAAAACAACTCTTGCTGGCCGCCCTCGGCCTGATCCTCGTCTTTTACGGCGGCGATTGGGTCCTGACCAATTGGATCGACAAGCCGAAGAAGCAGCGGCAGGTGCAGCTCAACGCACTCCAGGGCGAAATCAAGAAGTACGACCAGTTCATCGCTCGGGCGGCCCAGGACAGCGCCTGGCTTCGCTACTGGAACTCCCAATCGCTCCCCTCCAATAGTGAAATCGCCCGCTCGCTCTACCAGACCTGGCTGCTCGAAGTGGCCGATTATGCCAAGCTCGCCCGCCGCACCGTCAACTCAACCGAGCCCCTGCGCCGCGGGGCCTACTACTCGATCAACTTCACGCTCCAAGGAATCGGAAGCCTGAAGCAGGTGACCGAGTTTCTTTACGAATTCTACAACGCCGGACACCTGCACAAGATCACGTCCATCAGCCTCACGCCGGTCGGGCAGTCGGGCACGTTCAGCCTGTCGCTCGTCATCGAAACACTGATCCTGCCCGGCGCCGATCGCCGCGACAGGCTCAGCGACGTCCGCGCCTACCGGCTCGCCTCCGCCTCCTTGGCGGATTACGACGTCATCGCCGAGCGCAACATCTTCGCGGTCGGGGGCGGGGGCGGAGCCGATCCGACCAACCACACATTCCTGACCGCGGTGAACTACGTCAACGGCGAGCCCCAAGCCTGGTTCACCCAAAAGACCGACGGTTCGGTGATGAAGCTGCAAAGCGGCGACACGCTCGTGCAGACGGCCGACCGGATTCGCAAACTCTGCCGCCTCGACGACCTGCGTTCGGCCCGCTTCGACGGCGTCCGCAGCCCGGTGGGAACGGTCGGCGAGATCGAATCGGGCGCCGTGCTGGTCGCGGCGGACGGCAAGGTCTGGTTGCCGAGTCTCGGCCCGGCCGGCCGCCTCGATTTCCAACCGTTTGATTCCGCCTTTTCGGAGATCGGAGAGGTCACCCAGATCGAAGACACCGACCTGGTGCTCAAGTCGGGCGACGAATCATGGCTGCTCTCGATCGGCGACTGCCTCAACGACGCCTTCGCGATGCCGCCGGAGCTCCAGTAGCAGGTCCCGCCGGGCATCGCCGCAGCCGGTTGGCTGCAATACAATACCCCTCGACGGCTCATGACTCATCCGGGAGAAACGGAGGTTCCCCGCGGCGGTGAACTTTTCGCCCCGATCGAGCGTCTTTTGATACATGATGATCCGAGCATTCCTGGCAGCCCTGCGCGACCTGCTCTTGGGCAGGCCGGCGGGAAGAATCGAGGCCAAGCCCGGCGCCGCGAACGCGGCGACCCGCACCTGGCCAATTGGGCCGGGACCGAGCGAAGGGAGGCCCACCATGAACGCGGCTTACGAGAGACTGATGCAGCACCTGGATGACCGTGAAGTCCACTACCTGGCCAACGGCGAAAACCGATCGATCTGCGCCGATTTCCGCGGCGAAGTCGGCACCTACCGGATCATTGCCGCCGTCGATGCCGATGCGGGACTGTTCCAAGTCTTCGGCTGCCCGCCGCTGCGGGTCCCCGAGGGCGCTCGGCCGTCGGTGGCGGAGACGATCATCCGGGCGAACTACCGCCTGAACGTCGGCAAGTTCGAGATGGACTTCGACGAAGGCGAGCTGCGTTTCCATGTGTCTCAAATCCTCACCGACGACAGCTTGGAAGACAGCGTCATCGACCGGCTGATGGGCACGACCATGTCGCTACTGGACGTTTACCTGCCCGCGATTCTCTCGGTGATCTATGGCAACGAGCTGCCCAAGGACGCGATCCGCTGCGCCGAGGCGGGACGCGGCGGTTTCGGTGAGGCCGAAGGCGACGCGCAGTAGGGTGGTGCAGAGCGGGCGGGCCCGAACTGGTTGGACCCGTCCTTCCTTTGACGCCGGGGGTTGGAAGGGGAGCGGCGAAGGATCCCCTCCGTACGATCGCCCGGGCCGGATGCGACGGGTCCGACCAGTCTATCTACGGGTGGATGACCACCTTTCCATCGGTCATGTGGTGGACGTATTGTTTCATCGCGTCGGCGGCCTCGTCGAGGCTCGCCTTGCGCTCGATGCGCGTGGCGATCCGCCCGGCGATCAGCAACTGCTGCACGCGGCGGGCCTTCAAGAAGATGCTCAGCCGGTTTTGCTTCCGCAGCCAACTGGCCAGGTAGAAACCCGTCACCGTCTTGTCGCGAAACAGCAGCCCGATCGGGTCGATGCCGCTACAGGGCTCTTCCGAGAGGGCCCCGTAAACATACACTGTCGAGCCGGGCGGCATGGCGTTGATCACCCTGCCGGTCATCTGCCCGGCGACCGCCTCGAAGGCGATCGTCGCCCCGAGGCGCGCGCAGCTCGCGCGAAGCTGTTCAGAAAAGTCGTCACGGGAAGAATCGAGCACGTGCTCGGCGCCCAGCGAGCGGAGCAGGTCGACCTGGGCTCGGCGGCGGACGACGTGGATCACGGGGTAGCCGGCCTCGTTGGCCATGGCGAGGATCATCCGGCCAACCTGGCTCGCCCCGGCGGTGTGGACGGCTGCCTGGTGCCGCTGGCGCCGCGCGGTTTCCAGGAGCCCGACGGCGGTCAGGGGGTTGATGATCAGGCTGGCGGCCTGGTCGATGGGCAGTTTCGGGCTCAGCGGGATGCAGTCCGACGCGTCGGCCAGGAAGTATTCCGCCCACGTGCCGTCGCGGTCGCCATCCAGCGCCGAGGCCACCCGTTGGCCCACCAGCCATCCTGCCAGCCAGCCTCCGCCGCTTGCGACCACGCGGCCGGCCCCTTCCCAGCCGGGCACGCTGGGCAGCGTTTTCAGCGAACCGTACTTGGCCTGGAGAAACACCAGGTCCGAAGGGTTGCAGGGCGCGGCCTCGATCTTGACCAGCACCTGTCCGCGGCCCGGCTCGGGCACGGGCCGCTCGGCAACCTTCAATCCCTCGATGGCCTCGATCAGGTCCTCGCAATGACGCGCGAGGACGAGCGCCCGCATCCGGCTGGGAATCGATTCTGGCATGGGTCTCCCGCCTACCGCTCGTCGTACGCGCGGATCTCGAACACGCGCGCCGAGCGGTCTCCATTGGTCGCCTCGACCTCCAGCTTTCCGATAAGGACCGCCAGCGGAATCATAACCAGAGCGCAAGGCGCCCGTCGAGCATGTCGGGCAGTCGCCGCTCGACGATGCGGCGAATCTGGCGCGTCTGGTAGCGCGTGCTGAAGTGCGAGGCGATCACCAGTTGGTTCTTGAACCGGGCCTTGCGATCGATCAGGTCGTCGAGATGCATGTGGCCGAACTTGTGAATTCTCTCTTTGCGGTGGCTGGACGAGACAAACGTCAGTTCAAGGATCAGGACGTCGGCCTCGTACATCGCGGGGCAGGCGTCGAGGCCCTCGGGCGAACTGTCGCCGAGGTAGGCCAGGCGGGGAATCCGCAATTCGCGGGCGACCTCGGTGCCGGCCAGCCGCAAGTCGCGGATTTCCTCGCCCGACAGGCCCTGGTATTCTTCCCGCAATTTTTTGCGGACTCCCCAGACGACAAACCCGTTCGACGGGAGCGTGTGCGTGGTGGCCGAAACCGTGACAACCAGCTCTCGCGAGAGCCTGACTTCGTCGCCCGGGCAAGTCGGCACGAGGTGGCAGGGGAGCCGCCCGCGGTCGAGCCGGCTCATCTGCCGCAGAATCCGCTGGATCGGCTCGACGGCCGCCTCGGGCAGGTAGATCGTCGGCGGCTCCATTTTCATCATCCGCCGCCGCGCGACGTAGGCCGGCAGGGCCAGCACGTGATCCATGTGGGTGTGGCTGACGAACCACGTCGGCGTACCCATGAACGACCACGGCTGCCCGCCGAGGTCGAAGCCGATCTTGAACTCCGGGATTCGCCAGTAGGTCTGAACGGCCGCGCGGGAGTAACCCTCGATCGTGAAGTCCTTGAAAGCCAGCCGGTTCACCGGCTGATCGTCAAGGGCCGTCTCGCAGGAGGGGTCGCCAAGGCCGCCGCTGCTCGGCGGGCCTTGCTTCTCAGGCGGCGTGCGTTTTGGCTGTTGTCGCTTCTCTGCGCCCATGTCGCTCCTGATTGCGCGATTCGGCGGTCAGTCCGCGGCCGCCGAGAGGAAAGGCGACCGCTCACCGGCAGAAATCTGCCCTCACGGCTAAATCGATCTGCGTGATTCGTAGAAAAAGCGGCTGTTATCGAGATAGCC
>JAMOAF010000409.1 GCA_023621895.1 Planctomycetota bacterium | reverse complement strand
GCGCCACGAGGATCACGGCGTCGCGGAGGGTCTTGAACACCTCGTCGATCGATTCGGCGATGTAGGGGGTGGTGTCGTAGACGATGCGGTAATCGACGTCGTCGGGGAACTGCTTGCTGAGCTCCTGCATCTTCGCCTTGATCCGCGCGGCGGTCGCCAGCGCATTCGATCCGGGAAGCTGAAACACCCCGATGCCGGCCGACGACATGCCGTCCAGAAAATTGCTCACGTCCTGGCTCCTGGCGCCGAGCTCGACCCGGCCAACGTCGCGGAGCCGCACAATCTGGCCGTCGCCGCCGGTCTTGACCACGATGTCGGCGAATTGGCCGGGATCGTTCAACCGGCCGAGGGTGGTCATCGTGTTCTGAAAATCGATCCCCTCGGCGGCGGGCTGCTGCCCGACCTGGCCGGCGGCGACCTGGACGTTCTGCTCGCGGAGCGCGCGGACCACGTCGCCGGAAGTCATCCCGCGCGAGGCCAGGCGATCGGGATTGAGCCAGACGCGCATGCTGTAGTCGCGCTGCCCGAAGATCGACACGTCGCCCACCCCGTCGAGCCTGGCCAACTCTTCGCGAATGAAGATCAACGCGTAGTTGCTCAAGTAGAGCTGGTCGCGGCTCCCCTGGGGCGAGATCAGGTTGACGATCAGCATCAGCTCGGGCGACCGCTTCTTGGTCGTCACTCCGATCGCCCGGACCAGTTCGGGCAGGGTCGGCAGGGCGAGCGCGACGCGATTCTGCACGAGCACCTGGGCCATGTCCCGGTCGGTGCCGACCTTGAAGGTCACGTTCAGGCTGTAGGCGCCGTCGTTGCTGGATTGCGACGACATGTAGAGCATGTCTTCCACGCCGTTGACCTGCTGCTCGATCGGGGCGGCGACCGTGTCGGCGACGACCTCGGCGCTGGCGCCCGGGTAGTTGCATGAGACCCGGACCGTCGGCGGCGTGACCTCGGGATACTGGGCCACCGGCAGCGAGAACACGGCCGCCAGCCCGAGCAGCGTGATGATGATCGACGGCACCGAGGCCAGGATCGGACGGTCGATGAAGAACCGCGAAAACATCGGCCGCTCCTCCTAGTTCGCCGCGTTTGCCGTTGCCGCGAGCGGCCCTGCCGCCTCCGCCACGTCAAGCAGGCCGGTTTTCGCCGCGGCGACCGCCTGTTCGCCGGTTTTCGGGACGACCACGTCGCCGGGTTTCGCCCGCTGTAGGCCCTTGACGATCACGCGGTCGGCCGGTCCGATGCCCGACTCGACAACGCGGAGGCCGCCGTAAAGCGCGCCGACCTTGATGTCCCGGTGTTCCACTTCGTTCTTGCCGTTGACCGTCAGGAGAAACTTCTGCTGCAAATCGGTGCCGATCGCGCGGTCGCTGACAAGCAGCGCCTGGCGCGGTCTGCCGAACGGCACCCGCACCCGCACGTACAGCCCCGGGGTCAGATGCCGCGCGGAATTGTCGAAAACGGCCCGGGCCTGGATCGTGCCGGTGCCGCGGTTGACCTTGTTGTCGAGGAAATCCAGCAGGCCGGCGTGTGGGAAGCCCTCCTCGTTGTCCAAACCGATCTCCACGGGCACCTTCAACTCCTTGATGCGATGGAGGACCGCCTTCCCGTCCGTCCCCCAATCGAGGCTCAGATACTTCAGCAGCACGGGCTCTTCCATGTCGAAGTAGACGTAGACCGGATTGGTGGTCACCACGGTGGTCAGGATCGTTGAACTGCCCGACCCGGTCTGCACCAGGTTGCCCTCGGTAACCAGCCTGCGGCTGGCCCGGCCGTCGATCGGCGAGACGACCCGCGTAAACTCCAGATTCAGCTCGGCCTCGCGGATCGCGGCCTCGGCCGACTGGATCGACGCCTCGGCGATCGCCACCTGGGCGGCATGCTGCTCATACTCGTCCTGGCTGACGGCGCCCGAGGGCCGCAGCCTCTCGGAGCGAGCCAGGTCCGCCTGGGCCTTGGCGAGCGTCGCTTGAAGACGCATCAGATCGCCTTTCGCCCGATCCAGGGCAGCCTGGTAGGGGCGGGGATCGATCTCGAACAGCAAGTCGCCTTTCTTGACCTCCTCTCCGTCCTCGAAATTCACCTTCACGATATAGCCGGTCACCCGAGCGCGGACCTCGACCTCTCCAACGGCGGCCGTCTGGCCGGGAAACTCGTAATAGTCGGTCACCTCGCGCGACAGCGGGTTGGCAACCGTCACCGCCGGCGGCGGCGCCTGCTCCGGCGGCGGGGCGATGTTCGTACAGCCGGCCAGGCTCCATGCCACGGCGATCAGAACCATGGCCCTTGCCGCCGCGCAACTCAACGAACGAAAGCTGGAGTTCAGATGGAACACGAAAGCCTCTCCATTTACTGCCGGTCTGCCTGGTCGGGCGGGAAAAAACGCTGCAACGACAACACGCAATCGCTCGCGTCGACCGTCTCGGCATGGCAACGGCAGCCGCGAACACCGACCCCCGGCCACGACAAGCGCCGAAGGCGATGGAGGATTCAAAATGCCTTAGGTGAAATAGCACCACCCATTGGCCAAGTTTTTCCGATTATACTGACCACCGGGTCGCAATTCAATACGCGCCAGTCGGGTTGGCAAGCCAGCCCGATCCGGAGGCCGGCGACCGGCCAAGGTGTCCAGTAATTCATCGCCAATCAGCATCCGCGGCCGGCAGATGCCGGAATCCGCGGAGATTATTCGGCGGGCTCTGCCCGCAACGAACGGTTCAGATCAGCATTCGCGGACCCGCGGGTGATGCGGGCCTGACGATCTGCTTAATCGGCATACGATTCATCAACGGCGCCGCGTCAACACACGAACCTCGCCCCGAAGACGCCAGGTGCCGCCACGTCCTGCGCAGCGAGCCCTCGCAACCGATTGCCCGGCCGCTGACGTACACAGTGGCCGGGGGCAGCGTGAGGCGGACGACTTGCTCTCCCGCTTGATTGCGGATTGGGCTTTCGTCCAAGTCGAGCTTGTGAGGCGCCACCAACCAGTCTCACGATGACCTTTTCTGGGGAGTACCAGCCATGCCGTTCGATCCGATGACCGGTGAATTCTTTCGCGGGAGTCTTGAAGCACACCGGGCAGCCACAGCCGGGGTGGGAACGCTGTTTGCCTATGCCGCCAGGCCCGACCTGCTCGCGGGTTGGGTTAACGGCATGATGACCCAATTGGCGATCGCCGAGGGAACCACCGGGGTCACGATGGCCTCGGCGGGTACCCTGTTAGGGACCGGAGCGGCCGGAGCGGTCGCCGCTCTCGCCGTCCCCGTCGTCGGCATGGTCGGCGTGTTCGCCGCCTTGGGCTCTGGCTACCAGGAAGCCCGCAACCAGGCGCGGAACGAGAACACTGTATCCGGGTTCGCTCAAGGTTTTGTCATGGGCATTCTCGGCTGGCAGTGGCACCACGCCGCCAGCCGGTTCGGCCGCAGATACCTGCGGATCAACGCGGCCGACGAGGCGATGGATTCGATCCGGGTGACCGCTTACAACGGCGGGCTCAAGACGGGCTTTCAAGCGGGCAGCGCGCTGCCCGCCGAGGCGAAGAAGGCCTACCGGATCGCGCTGCGCAAATTGGCCAATCGGCAAGACGCCGGCCAGTGGTCTAAAAACGAGGACCAGGCCCGGCTTCAACAGGTGGATTACGTAATCGCCCTGGCCAGCGCCGGCCTGCGCCACGGCGTCATCAGTCCGGCGAAATAGCCCGACCGCGCCGCAGGCCCGGCGGCGTTTCAAACGGCTGCAATCATTGAGACGGCAATGGACGGGCGCGCTGGCGGGCGATATCATCCACGCTGTGGAAGAACCGCGAGCCGGCGGACGCGACGCCGCCGGCGTCGGAGGCAAGCACACCATCCCGGAGCGGACGGCTTCGCGGCCTGCTGTTGCTTGCCGATCGGCAATTCGCGGCTCGGCGCATCGTGTCAACCGTGTCCATCCCGTCGACGAAGCGGAGCAGGGAGACGGGAGCAGCCGAACGAAAGGACGTTTCTCATGCCGAGAATCATCTTGTCACTGCTTGTCGGCCTGGTGGGGCTGGGCTCGGCGTGGAGCCAGGAGCCCGCCGTCTGGGTGGCCTCGCCATGGCAGCATGTGTTGCGGAGCAGCGAGCCGGGCGGGGTGAAGTCGGCGGAGGTCGCCGCCGCCCGCAACGAGTACGAGCCGCTGCGAATCATCGTCCGTGCCGGCGCGCAGAAGCTGGCCAACGTGCGGTTGGAAGCCAGCGCCCTGGCCGGACGGGCGGGGCAAATCGAGGCGCGAAACGTCGCCCTGTTCCGCGAACACTACATCGACATCTTCAAGCCCAGCCGCGCCTCCAAGGCGGCGACCGGCTGGTATCCGGATGCGCTGATCCCGATCGCGGGCGGCCGGCTGGCGGTCCAAAATCCGCCGGCGCCGGTGAGCGTCGAACCCGGCATGAACCAGGGTTTCTGGGTGGATCTGTACATCCCCCGCGGCACCCCGCCCGGCGAGTATTCCGGAACGATCGTTGTCACGGCCGACGGCGCGCCCGTCAGCACGGTTCCCGTGAAGGTTCGCGTGCTGCCCTTCACGCTGCCCGACGAGATCGCCATGCGGAGCAACTTCGGCGGCCTCGGAGGCGGCCTTGCCCGGCAGCTCGGGATGGATGCCGGCTCCAAGGAGTTTGCCGCCGTTGAGGACCAATACATCGACATGCTGCTGGCCCACCGGGCGATTCCCTCGTCGCTGGGAAACATCTGGCCCAAGTGGACCCCGGAGGGCGGCATCGATGACAGCAGCAGCGGCGAGCGGCTTCGCGCGATGGTCCAAGACCGCCACGTGAACGCGCTCTGCGTCCCGTTCGCCTATCGAACCGAAACCGAGAAATGCCGGGCGTACCTCGGCGCCATGGCCGCCTACCTGCGGAACAAGGGCTGGCTCGATCTGGCCTACATCTACCTGGAAGACGAGCCCAACGACGCCGAGCAGTACGAGACGGTCCGCAAGCAGGGCGCGCTAATCCGTGACTCGGGCATCAAGCGGATGTGCACGGAGCAGACCGTCACCTCCAATCCCGCGTGGGGCGCCCTGTACGGAGCGGTGGACATCTGGTGCCCGCTGTGGTTCCTGTACGACGAGACAACCGCGCGGCAGCGGCAGCAACTGGGCGAGGAGATTTGGACTTACACCGCGCTCTGCCAGGGGAGGGGCGACGCGCCGTTCTGGCAGATCGACTTCCCCCCCGTGCACTTCCGCGCGCCGTTCTGGATCAGCTGGCACTATGGGGTCAAGGGGTTCTTGTACTGGTCGAGCATCTACCAGGCCCCGGGGAAGGACCCGTGGGTGGCGCCGCACTTCCGCGATCAGTTCTGGGGCGAGGGGATGCTGCTTTATCCCGGCAAGAATGCCGGCCTGAGCGGACCGGCGCCCTCGATCAGGCTCAAGTTGATCCGGGAGGCCCTGGAAGACTTCGAGTACATGACGCTTGCCGCCAGGCAGGGCCGCAAGGCGCAGGTGGACGAGATCGTCGGCAGTTTCGCGCGATCGTTTGCTGACTGGAGCCAGAATCCGGAAGCCTATACGGCCGCACGGATGAAGCTCGCCGCCTTGATTGCCGCGGAATGAATGCCCAGCAAAAAAAGGCCACGGGGGCGCGGCCCCCGTGGCCCGATGCATGCCAGCTCCCGCCGCGCTGGCGGGGATTGCCTATTCGGCCGTGACCTCGATCCGCCGGGGCTTGACCGACTCGGACTTGGGAAGGTGCAGCGTGAGAACGCCGTTCTTCATCTCGGCCGAGATCTTGGCGGCATCAACCGCCTCGCTGATGCGAAATTCCCGGTAGTAGTCACCCACGCCGTACTCGCTGTAGATCAGTTCCCGCCCGTCGTGCCTGGGGGGCACCTTGGCGTGAACGAGCAAGTGATCATTTTCGAAACGGATGTCGAGGTCTTCCGGGCCGGCGCCGGGCAGGTCCCCATAGAGCGTCAACTCGTCGTCCGTTTCGAGGATGTCGAATCGGGGCGTGTAAGTCACCGTGCCGCGGGTCTGTTCCGCGGTGGGCAATTGATCGTGCGTGTCCTTCTTCACCATTTCGCTCATGGTCTTGTCTCCTATTCTCTGAAACCAAGGGGGCAGTGCCGATAGGCTTCCGCCGGTCTGTTTCAGTCCGCTTTGACGGTGATTTTTTTCGGCCGCGCCTCTTCCCGCTTGGGAAGCTTGATCGTCAGAACGCCCGCCTTCAGCGACGCCTCCACCTTGTCGGGATCGACCGGCTGGGGCAGCGTGATCATGCGGGTGAACTCGGCGGCCGTCCGCTCGCGCCTGTGCCAGACGCCAGCCTCGCCATCCGGCTGCTTGCGGGTTCCCTTGATGCTGAGCTGATCGTTTCCCGTCACGAGGATTTCCAGGTCGGGCAGTTCCATGCCGGGAAGCTCGGCCTCGACATACAGGTTGTTTTCATCCTGTGTCAAGTCGAGAGCCGGGTAGCCCGGCGCCGGCCGCCGGCGCGGGTCCGCGTGACCATAGCGATCGAAAAGTCGATTCATTTCATCGTACAGCCGGCCCATTTCCGACCAGACGTCGTTCAGCGGCTGCCATCGTGTGGAAAACATCTGCACTCTCCTTTTTTCCTGAGACAACCGAAAGTCCGGACGGCCAACTCCGCCATCCGGAGTCGCTTCGATT
>JAMOAF010000719.1 GCA_023621895.1 Planctomycetota bacterium | reverse complement strand
GAAGAAAGCCGACGCCCCAGCGTCCCGGCATTCGTGGTTTGTAAAAATCAAATGTTACTACAAGCCACCGAATACTGCAAACCGCCAAGCATCACGCCTCACGCTTCACGCAGGGACATTTCATCTGCGCAGGTCGGACGGGGGCGTAGCTGCCGTGTCGGCAACTTGAATCCGGTTGGGTGTCACGGCGTGCCGGGTCGTCGGTCACGTCGGCGCCGAATAAGCCCTCCGGCCCCTGATCCAGAACGATCCGACGGCAACCGCCGCGGGATCGGCATGGCGTTGAAGGCGCTGCCGATGCTCCGAGGTGCTCTTGGATCGTATCTGGTTGCCAGGGTTGTCATTGACGCAGCATTCCGAGCGCGGTGGCCACGGTCATGCGACGTGACCAGGATTTCAGTCCGTTGGCCTTGACGCGGCCGCGCGCGTTGTGGATTTCATAGAGGCCGATCGCGAGGTTGCGCAGGGTCGCCAAGGCATGCGCGGCTTGACGCTTCGCCACACGGCAGGCATCTTCGCCGAAGCTGACGTCGCGGCGATGATGCACGCCGTTTTCGATCGCCGCCCAGTGTCCCCGGATGACCTCCAGGAGTTCGTCGTCGGTCATCTCCCGTTCCGCGATGCTGGTGGCATAGTACCCGATCTCGTCGCCGGGCTTTTCAACGCGCGGATCGAGCACAACACGCTCGCGGCGCACCGCGACGACCTGCCAGCAACCACACAGGCCGATCTCCTCGGGTGTCACCGCCACGCGTTTCAGTGCTCGGCGCGGTCGAGGATGCCACTTTGATTTCCTTTCAGCCCGAAGAGGTAGTCCCACCCCCGTTCCTGGGTCGTGACCCGCGCGCTTTCCTGTTGGCAGTTCATGGCGTCGGCTGTAATCACGGCATGGTCGGCCGGCGGCAGGTCGCGCAGAAGCTTCGGGAAGGCCGGAATCTCGTTGCTTTTCTCCTCGATCGGCACCTGGGCCAGCGTCAGCCGCAGGCGGTGGGTCACCGCCGAGAGCAGTTGCAGCGGCTTGCCGCCGGTGCGCGAACTGCCGCGCAACGTCTTGCCATCAACGGCCAGACGCGCGATGACCGACAGTTCCTGTTCCAGCAACCAGTCGCCGACGATGCGGTCGAAGCGATGGGTGTCGAGCTTGCTCAACACGCGGAAAAAGGTCGAGTCGCTCGGCGGCGCATGATCGCCCGCGGCGTTGCGCGGGCACCCCAGCGCCCGCAACTGCCGCTGCGTGAACTTGCGGCAGGTGTCCTCGATGGCCTGATAGCCGCCGGCACCCATCAAGACGGCCACGGCGGCACACGAGAGGACAAAGGGTTGACGGTGCCGCAACCCGTGCCCGCTGCGGCCATCGCGCAGTTCGCAAAAACGATCCAGCAGCGATTCCAGATCGGGCGCGCGCCAGGGGCACGGACCGGCTATCCGCTCCTCGTGCTCAAGCAGTTCTTTCGGCCATCGCCCGCGACGCAGCAAGGCACGGGCGCCGGGTTGCAGTTCCTTGAGGTACAACTGCTTGGGCTCGCCATGTTCGTGGTAGAAGTCGCGGCTGGCGCGCTTGAAGCCGGCCGTCGGCCCGACCGCTTCAAAGCCGCAGGCACGGTAGCACACACCACGGTAGCGGGTTTCGTCGACGAAACTCTCGACCACGAACACCGGATGGCCCCAGCGTGCCTCCCAGTCGCGCGACAAGCGCCGCAGAAACAGCCCCAGCGCGCGCGAGGCCAGGTTCGGCAGCCGCTCGCGCTCTGGCAGCACGAGATAGCGGCTGTTGTTGACCGCGAATCCAAGCCGCCGCGCGCGCTGCCGGGGCGTCCAGCCTATCCATGCCTCGCGCCCCTTCAGGTGCAGCGACGCCGCACTGAAGCACCCCAGCGCAACCCAATCGCCGTCAAGTTCCGCAACATATCGCAAGGTCCGACCAACCATCCGGGCGCTGCACAGGTAGTGCTTCTGCTCCAGAAGGCTGTCGAACCGGGAACGCTCGGCTTCCTCGATCAGCCGCACGGTCACACGCTTGAGAACATCGGGTTCGTCGGCAAGGTCGTATCGCTTCATGACGCCCTTTTAACAGAGAGGGCGCCGACTGTCCAGTCATTTCGCGAATGAATGCGTCAGGGC
>JAMOAF010000900.1 GCA_023621895.1 Planctomycetota bacterium | reverse complement strand
AAGGAAATCGCTCACGGCATGGCCCGTCAGGGCTTTTTCTCCGCCTCGCGGGCCAGCACGCCGAGCACGATCTTCCGCAGGTTCGGTTCTGCCTTGGCCGCCGTGGCGAGAATCTCCTCGATGTTCACCGGCTGGAGGGCGTCGGGCAGGCACCGGTCGGTGATGATCGAAAGCCCCAAGACGCGCATCCCGGCGTGGACGGCGACAATCACTTCCGGAACCGTTGACATGCCGACCACGTCGGCCCCGATCGCGCGCAAGAACCGGTACTCCGCTCGCGTCTCCAGGTTCGGCCCCGTCACGGCCACGTAAACGCCCTTGTGGGCGACGAAGTTCTCCTGCCGCGCGATCTCCAGCGCCGCCGCGATCAGGTCGGGATCGTAAGGGGCCACCATGTCGGGAAATCGAGGTCCCAGGGTCTCGTCATTGACGCCAATCAGCGGGTTGCCGAGCATCAGGTTGATGTGGTCCTCGATGACGAGGATGTCACCCTGGTCGTGCTGGGGGTTCATCCCGCCGCAGGCATTCGAGACAACGAGCAACTCCGCGCCCAGGGCCTTCATGACTCGCACCGGGAAAGTGATCTGCTGGTGCGTGTAGCCCTCATACGCATGGAAGCGGCCCTCCATGGCGACCACGCCGAGGCCTTGCAGCCTCCCACAAACAAGCTGCCCGGTGTGGCTGATCGACGTCGAACGGGGGAAGTGGGGAATCTCCCCATACTCCAGGACTGCTTCTTGCTCGATCTGCCCGGCAAGAGTCCCCAAACCCGTCCCCAGGATGATCCCCGCATGCGGAGTTCCCGGCCATCGTTTGCGAATCGCCTCGGCGGCCTGCTCAATCCGACTGGCCAGTTCCATCATCTGCGCCTTCTCAGAGATCGTCGTCGTCGCTGTCGCTATCGCTGCCGTCCTCGTTGCCGTCATCGAAGCCGTTGAAGTCATCGGCTTCGTCGTCGAAATCGTCGTCAAGTTCTTCGTCGTCGAAGTCGGCAAACTCCTCTTCAAACTCCTCCTCGAAATCGTCGTCGAAATCGTCGTCGAAATCGTCGTCGTCGAAGTCTTCTTCGAAATCGTCGTCAAAATCGTCCTCATCGATCTCGGCGACACAGGGACCGGCCGGACAAGGCGCCGCCACCCCCTCTCCCGCTGCCCGATAGTGCGGGACAACCCCCAATTCATCCGAAGCCACCAGCATTTCTTCCGTGCCTCCGACACGCCGCGTCATGATCGCCGTTGCTGCATTCAGCATGTTGCCAGTCTCTTAGAAATCCTCGGCGGCTTTGCTGCCGCCACGCTCGCCGATTCAAGCCGGCCAGCGCCCAAGGTCGGTGGATTGCCGAACGCGGTCAGAAAAACGGTCGGCCTACAACCCGCCCAGGTCGGATGAAACCAATTCAACGTTGTTACTTGACGCCAATCGTTTTGTCAACTGAAGACCAAGAGAATCGCGATGATTCAACGACCCGAACCTTGCGATTCCGGGATTCGCCAGGCAAATCGGGGCCTCGGCACGCCAAGAGACCCTCCCACGCCGGCGCGACTCGGCCTCTCCGCAAGCACGAGAAAAAAGGAGCAGGACCATCTGAGAGAATGGCCCTGCTCCAAACACGGGGGGGTGAGAAAGCCTTGATTGGAGAGCCGCTGCCGGGCAGCAACCCTTGGCTGGCTCTGAAACAACCGTAGGTCGCCAGTTGCACCTGTCAAATTACAAAAGGCAAATCCGCCATGTAGATGGGTGTCGCCCCAATCTTCCCTCGTTCCCAATCTCCACCTCGTTCCCAATCTCCCCCTCATTCCCAAGCTGTCCCTCGTTCCCAAGCTGTCCCTCGTTCCCAAGCTCCAGCTTGGGAACGCTCGCCTCAAGTCCAGACTGGAGCCCCCCCTCGTTCCCAAGCTCCAGCTTGGGAACGCTCGCCTCGAGCCCAAAATGGAACTTGGAAACCAGGAGTGTCCACCACACAGGGGGGGTGCCTGCCAGTCACAAGTGTGTATCGATCAAGCCCGGCGAATCACGCGCGCCCCCTGTGCCGGGCGCGAGGCGAACGCCGCCGCTTCGATCCCCGTCTTCTTGCGATATTCCCGGCAGAGGGTTTCCCGCACGGCCTCCGCCTTGTCGCTTGCGACGAGGCTGACCGTACAACCGCCGAAACCGCCCCCCGTCATCCGGCAACCGATCACGCCGCCGGCGGCGCCGATTGAGCGTGCGATCTCTACGAGCAGGTCGAGCTCCTCGCAACTGACTTCGTAATCGTCGCGCAGCGACGCGTGGCTGGCGTACATCAAGCGGCCGACCGTGGTCCAATCGCGGCTCTTGAGCGCCTCGGCGGCGCGGAGCGTTCGGCTGATCTCGCTGATCACGTGGCGCGCTCGGCGGTAGTGCTCCTCGGAGAGCCGCTCCCGCGCGCCGTCGAGCCTTTCCCGCGTGGCGTCGCGCAGGGCGGCCACGCCGAGAATTCGCGCCACCTCTTCGCAGGCCGCGCGGCGCTGCGGATATTCGCTGCCAGTCAATTCGTGCTTCACGTTGCTGTTGACGATCAACACGGTGACGGACGGGTCGTCCATAATGACCATCTCCGCCCGCTGCGAGCGGCAATCAAGCAGCATCAGGTGGTCTTGTTCCCCCAGCACCGAGATGAACTGGTCCATGATTCCGCAGGGCATTCGGGCATACTCGTGTTCGGCCCTCTGGCAGAGCAGCGCCTTGACGATCGGGTCGAGCGTCCGGCCGGCGAGAGCCTCGACGAGCGTCGCCGTGGCGACTTCCAGCGCGGCGCTGCTCGATAGGCCGCCGCCGAGCGGGACGTCGCTGTGGATCACGGCCTCGAAGGGCCCGGGCTTCAGTCCAGCCGCCAGGCAGCCGGCGACGACGCCCTGGACATAGCTCGACCAGCAGACCTCGCCCGGCCGGATCTCGCCGTCGACGGCAATCGTCGCGGGGGCCTTCTCCGCCGAGCTGATCAGCCGGGCGCGGCCGTCCAGCGAGCTGCCGGCGGCCCGATCCGCGGCGATCACCACCCGCCGCGCGATGGCCATCGGCAAGACGAAGCCGTCGTTGTAATCCGTGTGTTCGCCGATCAGGTTCACCCGTCCCGGGGCGGCGACCACCCAACGAGGGCTCCTGCCCATCTGCCGCTCGAACAGTCCCACCGCCTCCTCCACCAAACGATCCGCCGCGCGCTGTGTGTTCATCGTTCCCCCATTTCGGGCAAGGGACCGGAAAGCAAACCTTCTGGCGATACCGCAAACCGGATTGCCCGCGGTCGCCAAGATAGTCCAGCCGTTGATTCTACATTCGTCCGTGCATCCGTCTATCCGCTCCGCCAGCGCTTCGCAGGATTCAGGTTCGTGCTTCCGGCCATCCCGCCGGCCGCCGATCCCCTCGCGTGCGGAACCGGCAAGCTCACGACTCTCTCCAGGCGGCTTGCTTGCCGTTCCGCGGCCAACTATACTCTCACCACGTTGGCTGCCCGGATCGTTCGCCGGGCGCTACGTTTCACCGTCGCGGTATCAATAGCAGGAAAGCGGCGCTCGGATGTCTTTATCGCCGATCGACTGGATGATCATCGCCGGATATCTCGTCGTCTGTACGGTGGCCGGCATACGCATGCGCAAGTACGTCACGAACGTGGACGACTTCGCCGTCGCCGCGCGGGAGGTCGAGACGAGCCTCGGCGTCGCCTCGCTGGCGGCCACCGAGGTCGGCATCGTGACCGTGGTCTACACGGCGCAGATGGGCTTCACCAATGGTCCGGCGGGGGCGACCCCCGGCGTGCTGACCGCCGTGGCGATGCTCCTGGTCGGCCTGACGGGGTTCGTCATCGTGCCCTTGCGCGAGGCCCGGGTGATGACCATCCCCGAGCTCTTTGAAAAGCGTTTCGGCACGCGCGTCCGCTGGCTGGCGGGCCTGGTGGTGATCCTTGGCGGCCTGCTGAACATGGGCGTGTTCCTCCGCGCCGGCGGAGACTTTCTCTTGCACGTCACCGGCGTTAGCACCTTGGCGGGGTTCGAGGTGGCGGTGTTGGGGCACACGATATCGCTTGGCTACCTCGAATTGATGATGACCGGCCTGTTGGCCATCGTGCTCGTCTACACGGTTCTGGGCGGAATGCTTTCGGTGTTGATCACCGACTTTCTCCAGTTCATCGTCATGGGGGCGGGCATTGTGATCGTTTCGCTGATGGTCGTCTGGTACATCCCGTGGCCGGAGTTCATCTCGGGGCTCTCCGAGGCGCACGAGGCGGGTCAGCGCTACGCGCAGACGGCGAAACTCGAAACCCAGCAGATGGAGGCCGCCGCACGCACAATTGCGCAAACCCAGGGCAAGCAGGCCGCCGACGCGTTCCTCGCCGCCCGGACGCAAAAGCAAGGGGAGGACCTCAAGGCGGCGGCCGGCGAGTTGGCCAAACAGTCGGTCCTCGTCGACACCAAGTCAAACCCGGCCAGGCCCCTGACGATGGCCCATCCGTTCAATCCGTTCGCCAGCGAGGGCTTGGGTTTCGGGTGGGTCCTCTGGCAGGCAATGACCGCCATCGCCGTGGTCACAACCTGGCAGACCACGATCGCTCGCGTGCTCGCCGCCCGCGACGCCAACACCGCGAAAAAAATCTACCGGGGAACGTGGTTCTATTTTGTGGGGCGGTTTTGCCTGCCGGGCTTGTGGGGCGCCGGCGCGTTTCTCTATTTTTCCGCCAACGGCGGCCTGCCCGCCGGCGCGGCCAGCGACACGGCGATGGCCGAGTTTCTCAGGATCATCCTGCCCACCGGCTTGATCGGAATCCTGCTGGCCGCGATGCTCGCGGCGGAAATGTCGACCGACAGCGGTTACCTGCTGACCTGGTCGACCGTGATCTACAACGACTTGATCACCCCCTGCCTGCGCCGGCCGCTGTCGGACCGCGCCAGGCTGGTGACGATCCGCTTCGTGGTAATTGCGATCGGCCTGTTCCTCATCTTCTGGGGGCTTTGGTACGAGATGTCGGGAAGCGTCTGGGAGTATCTTGCGGTCACCGGCAACATCTACCTGGCGAGCTTGTTCTCCCTGCTCGTCGGCGCGCTTTACTGGCGGGGAGCCAACAGTTGGGGCGCCACCGCGGCCATCATCCTGGGCGCTTGCGGGCCGCTGACCTTCCTGGTGATCAATGCCGTCGTCGGTAAAGACTCGCCGTACCGGATTCCCGGAGAGGTGGCCGGATTGGCCGCGTTCGGGTTGGCGTTCGCCGGCTTGATCGGAGGCTCGCTTCTCGGCAGGGCGGTTGGCAAAGGCGCGCCAACGCCCGCGGAACCCATCAAGGAGACCAGGCCATGAATAGCCTGTACGTCTGGTTCTGGAGCGCGATGATCCTGGGGTCGATTGCCTGGTACGCGATCCTCCTGTTCTACCTGGGCGTCAAGGGCGCGATCGAAATCCAGCGGATGAAAACGACGCTCGGCAAGCGCCGCGCCGGCGAGACCGACGCCCCGTGACCGCAAAGAAGCTCGCCGCCGCCAGGCGCTGCTCGGAGGCGCATCTGCTCGGCCCCCAACCACTTCTCCCATCGCCCGCGGCATGTTGCCTCGCGGCAACCGGTTTTGCTCACGCGGCTCTTGGCGCGCGCGCCGGTTCGATGTCGGGGAAGCGGGCAAGTTCGCCGCGAAGCACGCGGAGTTCCTTGGGCGCCGCGATGCCCAGTTGAACGCGATCACCGCTGATGCGAACGATCGTCAGTTCGATGTTCTCTCCAAGTTGAATTCGTTCGCTTTCGCGGCGAGAAAGGACCAGCATAAAGCGGTCTCCGTGGGTAAATCGCAAGCCCGGGCTGGAACTGGGGGACCTCTCCTCCGGTCGTGCCGGGCGCGTCCCGAGGACGCGGCGCAAGGGACGCGCCCGGTGGCATACTTTGACGGGAATCGCCGCCCGGCTTACGGGGCGGTCACGGCCGGCCGCCGAATCGTTGGGACGGCGCGGCGGGCGGCCTCCAGGGTTGGCCGCCCCGTTTAGCGGACGTTTCCCGCGGAAACCCCAAAACAAGAGCGAATCGGTCGCAGGCGTCTTTTCGACCGAACGATCTGGCTGCGCCGCCCGACTGCCATTTCCGCACGCCAATGCGGAGCTTTATCCGGTGTCGACTCAATTCGATTCGACTCGTGTCCAAATAACATGGAACAGGTCCGTGGCGTTTGTCCGGCGTTCGTGCTGGCCAACAGATCGCTCGTTTGCCGCCGGGCCTTCAGCGCCTGGCGCACAAGGCCGCCAGAACGCGGTTTCCGACAGCAATCCATCGGCCTAGGCGGCCACGCGCTCCAGCCTCGGGGCATCCGACAACTGGGTCTTCAGGAAACGTTCTCCCGTCGAATCGTAAAACAGGATTCGGTTGTGGTCCGTCTCCCAAATGGCCGTGAATTTCACGGCTCTCGGGCCGTGCAGGCAAAAGTAGACCCCACAGGGACGGCCCCCCCGGCGGAGTATTCTTTCGGTCATTTCGAAAGCATCCGTTTGCAGCTCATAGTGGTCGCACAGAGTCTCGTTCACGTAGGTTCGTAATTCACTCAGGTTGCTGATCTGGGGAAAACGAGTGTGCATTGGGTTGACAGTCCTCCATGCTGTGCACACGCCGAGCGCAGTTGGTTCGGTTTGTGCAGGTGAGGGAGATTAGAATGGGT
>JAMOAF010000465.1 GCA_023621895.1 Planctomycetota bacterium | reverse complement strand
AGACGTCCGCCGGCAACGCGCACCAGGGTCGCCCCGGGCGTGCGGACCCACTCGTTGGACGCGTCGAACCACAACAGGTCGAGGGGCGCCTTGACAAAAGCGTCGGTCGAGGCCCTGGTGCTCGCCGCGTTGGCCTCCTCGTGCGACCAGTCGGCGGCGCCGGGCAATGCGCCCTCGTGACGCAGCATGATCCAGTCATTCTGCCTGTGAATGGCCATGCCGGCGGGCGGCTTGCCGCCCGCCGCCACGTAAGACAGATCGCCGCGGACCTCGGCGCGACTCGCGCAGGCCGTGCCGCCGTAGGGGCGCAGCTTGGGATAGATGCTCCGCACCGCCGGACCGATCATTTCCGGGGACAGGTCGCCCGAACGCTCCGAAACGACCAGGCTGGCCATGTACGGAGGCAAGGGATAGGTGAGCGGGTCGCCGGTGCGGGCGCAGGCGCGCGATCCATAGAGCCCGGCCTGGTGAAGCCGCCGGCGAAGCGCGGCGACCTTGACGGCATCCGCGTCGATGGCGATCACGTGGAGGTCCGACCGGCGAACCAATTCCTCGACGAGCCGTCCCGAGTCGAGACCGAGCACGAGGGCATAGCCCTCGGTCTCGCCGGTGGCCTGGAGAATATCGCTTGCCTTGGCGGCCAAGGCGTCGGCGGGCAGGGCGGGCGCGGACGGTTGCTTGTGAACGGCTGCGGCGGCCGGTTTCTCCGAGCCGTACGCGTAGATTCGCCCTTCCCGCGTAACGACAAACAGCCGGCCGTCCGCGGCGAGCATGCGGTGGGGCGTGCCGTCGAGCGCCGCCTGCCACTCGATGCGGGGCGATCCCTCCGGCGGCGGAATGGGGAGCGAGGCGACGAGCCCCGGGCCTGCGCAGTAGAGCCGATCGCCGGCTTTGATGTGCGCCTTGAGCTTCGAGGGGAGTCTCCATCGCTCCCGAAAGACTCCCGTAAGGCCGTCCGGGTAGGTGTCGTCTTTCCGATTGGCGGGCAGGTCGGCCTCCTTAAAGGGCGTGAGCTGGATCGAGGCGAGATCGAGGGCCGCGATCCCGCCGCTGCTTTCGTAGAGCGTATCCTCGGTGATCACCGGCTGGCCGAAATCGCCGATGTCCTTGTGGGTCGCCGGGTCGATGCGGACCCGCGTGAGCCCGGCCGTGTAGAGTTGGCTCTTGAAATCGCGCTTCCCTCGCGGGTCGTCGAACTTCTCGTCGTTTGGCCGGCTGAGATCGTAGAGGTCGCCGCTCTGGCAGAGGTATCGGCCGCGGCTGGCGACGAACCAGGTTCCCTTGGGCAGCCCGTCGCGGCCGCCCCAGCCGGTGTAATAAGGCGCCAGTCCGCCCGTGGCCAGGTCGAGCAGGGCCGGAAGCTGGGCCCCGCAAGGCACGACCAGCTTCTCGCCGGCAATCGCGAGGTAACCTTGGGGCGCCAGCCCGGCAAACTGGTCGATGCCGTGGTCCTCGTTGACGCCGGGTAGATGGTCGCTGTCGGTGTTCGACCAGACGACCTCGCCCGACGCGGCGTCGATGGCATGAACGAAGATTCCGTACGCCGGCCAGAGTCCCGCGGCAAAGTAGATATTTCCGCCGTGCAGGACCGGGCCGCCGCGGGCCGGCCACAACGAAATCAGCCGGCCGTTGCCCAACAGCGTGCGTTCTTTCCTGCCGGCCGGCGCGCCCCGGAACTTCCACCGCAGCCTGCCGTCGGCCGCGTCCAGGCAGTAAAGATAACCGTCGTCGGAAACGAAATAGACTTTGCCTTGCCATGCCACGGGCGCGAATCGCACCGGGCCCTCGGCGAAGAACCGCCACCGCTCCTCGCCGGTGGCCGTGTCGAGCGCCGTCACGCTCTCGGTAATCATCGACGGGAGGAACATCGTCTGCCCGAGCACAACCGGTTCGTAAGTCGTGTCGAATTCGAGCCGCACGTTTCGCGGAAACGCCGGAGCCGGAGCGGGCAGCTCTCGGACCCACTGTAGATGCAACTCGGCGGATAGTTCCTCAGACGAGGCGGCCGTCCGCCCCGCATCGCAACGGAACTGGGGCCAATCGGCGGGGAAAGCGTTTCCCGGGAACAGGCACGCCACCGCGGCCACAAGAAGGGAGCACCGGCTCATCGAACGTTCTCCTGGCTAAGGGCGGCGTGGTACGGCGACATGATGGGTCGAATCGTCTCGCGTCGCGGCTCTCCTCCAGCCGCCCGAGATCGATCCTCAGCAGTTTCCCGAGCGGCTGTAGCTCGTATGCAGCAGTTCGTGAGCCAGGGGGCCGAGCGGTTTGCCCAAGAACTCCCTGTAGACGGCTTGCACGTCGGGATTGTCCGCACTACAGCGGATCGTCTGTTTCTCGTCTTTCGAGTAGAGTCCGTCAATTCGCTTGCGTCGCAGATCGTCGTCCGGCCGCCCGTTGCCGTTCGGCTTGGGCTGCCCGCCGCCGCCGATGCAGCCGCCGGGGCAGGCCATGACTTCGACGAAGTCGTACTTCGCATTCCCCTTGAGAATCTCGTCAAGGAGCGGTCGCACGGTTCCGGTTCCATGAACCACGGCAACCCGAAGCGGTTTTCCGCCGATCTCGAGCGACGCCTCGCGAACGGCGGCCAGTCCGCGGACCGGCTCGAGGCGGAGAAACGAAGCCGGCGCCCGCGTGCCGGTCACGTACAGCCAGGCCGCGCGAAGCGTCGCCTCCATGACTCCCCCCGTGTTGCCGAAAATGATCCCCCCGCCGCTTCCGCGCCCCATCATCGAGTCGTATTCCCCATCCGGCAATTCATCGAATCGGATGCGGCTCTCGAATATCCACTGCGCCAGCTCGCGGCAGGTCAGAGCGCAGTCCATGTCGCGGACCGAGTCGTCTTTTAAATGGCGTCCCGCGGCATTCATTTCGGGCCGGAGAATCTCGGACTTTTTCGCCGTGCACGGCGTGCAGGCGACGTTCACGATGGACTTGGGATCGATCCCGCTTTTGTTCGCAAACCAGGTCTTGATCGCGGCCCCTTGAATCATCACGGGGCTCTTGGTCGTCGACAGGTGCGGGAGAAGGGCCGGATAGAAGATTTCCACAAAACGGACCCAGGCCGGGCAGCAGCTCGTGAACTGCGGAAGAGCGGTCTTCGAACGCCCTTTGGCGTCGAGTCGCTCGATCAACTCGTGCGCTTCCTCGACCACGGTCAAGTCCGCGGCAAACGTCGTATCCAGGACGTGATGGAAGCCGATCCGGCGCAGCGCCTCGACCATCTTCCCTTCGCAATCCGTGCCCGGCTCCAAACCGAAAGACTCGCCCAGCGCCACCCGGACCGCGGGGGAGGTTGAAGCGACGAGGACCCGCCCCTTGTCTTCCGTCATCCGCCGGATGCGAGGGAACTCGAACCGCTCGGACATCCCGCCGCGCTTGCATATATTGGTGCATTGACCGCAATGGATGCAGACGGCCTTTCCCTCCAGCGCCGCCGGCTTGCAGTAATGCGACACCGTCATCTGATCCGTGCACGTTTCGTCACAGTGTCCACATCTCTGGCAGAGATAGTCGTGAAACAGGATAGACGGGTTGTCCGGATCGACGCGAACGGCGGGAGTCTCCTGGCGAGCAGCTTTCTTGGCCGCCTTGTACTCCTTGAAATTCGGAAAACCGTCGAGCCCGTACGGCGGGCCGGGTTCGGAAGCCGGCAGCCGCTCGGAACCGGAAGCCAAGCCGGAAAGTCCGCCGCCGAGGAGGAACCCTGTTCCGAGAACACCCGATTTGATCATTCTCCGCCGACTGATACCGCTCATCCGCCAGGTCCTCCGCAAAGGTCTCGATTGCCGCCAATCAGACAAGTGTTCTCACTTCGATCCCGCTGTCAAGACCGGCCAGCGGCGGCGGGTTCGGCCATCAGCGGTTCACGGTGCTCATGTCGGGGTATCGCTGGCCGACGGCCGCCCCCTTGGGAGCCGCCTCGTCGATCCGGTCCAGGTCCTCACGCGACAGCGTGATCTTCACGGCGGCCGCGTTCTCCTCCAGGTACTTGCGCTGCTTCGTGCCGGGAATCGGCACAATGTCGCCGCCCTTGGCGAGCAGCCAGGCGAGCGCCAGTTGGCCGGGCGTGACTTGTTTCTCTTCGGCAATCTCTTGCAGGCGGTCAACCAGGGCCAGGTTCTTCTGGAAGTTATCGCCCTGGAAGCGGGGCGCTCGCCGGCGGAAGTCGTTCTGAGCCAGGTCTTCGTATTGCCGGAATCGCCCGGTGAGGAAACCGCGTCCCAGCGGACTGTAGGCCACGAAGCCGATGCCCAGCTCGCGGACCGTGGGGAGGACCTGGTCCTCCGGATCCCGGGTCCACAGCGAGTATTCCGTTTGCAGGGCCGTGATCGGGTGGACGGCGTGCGCCCGCCGGATCGTCGCCGGCGCCGCTTCGGACAGTCCGAGGAACCGGACCTTTCCCTGCCGGACCAGCTCCGCCATCGCGCCGACCGTCTCCTCGATCGGAACCGTGTTGTCGACCCGGTGCTGATAATACAAGTCGATATAGTCCAGGCCCAACCGGCCCAGCGAGGCGTCGCACGCGCGGCGCACGTATTCCGGCTTGCCGTTGATGCCTATCCAGCTTCCGTCCGGGCGGCGCTCGTTGCCGAACTTGGTGGCCAGCACGACTTCGCCGCGGCGGCCCCGGATCGCCTTGCCGACCAAGACTTCATTGGTGAACGGCCCGTACATGTCGGCCGTGTCCAGAAAGGTCACCCCCAGGTCCAGGGCGCGGTGAAGGGTCGCGATCGACTCGGCCTCATCGCCGGGGCCGTAGAATTCGCTCATCCCCATGCACCCGAGGCCGATCGCCGAGACCGTTAATCCCTGCTTACCGAGTTGTCGCTGTTCCATGATTCTCGCTTCCCGTAATCGATGCGTGTTCGAACTCCGACTGGCCCGCATTATAGAGACAACCGCCCGCCTGGACAGCCTGGCGCTGTTCCCGGCGCGGGTTGGGGCCCTCACGCACGGCAACCGTCGACGGCACCCCCCCCAAAAAATCCCGCCCCCGTTTCCGCAGTCTCCCGCGGTTTCGGTATGGGGCACCGCGGCGATCGGGGCATTCGCAAAGTGCGCAACCACACGGAAGCGGAATGTGGCGGAAACCACCCTATTGGCGACTTTGCGTCCCGCTGACAGGGTGGCGACTATTGAATAGTGATATCTTCCCAATCTGGTCGTGCCTGCCCGGGGAACGGTCTCGCCTTGAGACGAGGGGCATCCCGCAGTGTTGAAGGATATCGCGGTTTCGCCCGGCAGGCGACTGCCCGCACCCCCCCTGAGAGTCAAAATTCCGCGACTCGGAGGGGTAGTTTTTCTTTACACTGCCTGGGCGCGTCGTTATACTGCCATCGCCCGAAAACACCCTTGTCGCCGGTCAGTCTGGAAATCGCACTGGTCGAGGTGGCGCGCTGATTGCGCCGCGTGAGCAAGTGCGCAAAGCGAGTCTTAGGCAGGTCGCCGTTTTGGCAGCAGGCTTGTTCTTACCTTTATCGCGTTGCTGAACGAAGGAGAATGACAGTGTCTATGTCGTTCAAGAGACGGGTCGGGTTCACGCTTGTGGAACTCCTGGTGGTTATCGCGATTATCGGAATCTTGATCGCGCTGTTGTTGCCGGCGGTGCAAGCGGCCCGCGAGGCCGCCCGGCGGAGCCAGTGCACGAACAACCTGAAACAGATGGGATTGGCGCTGCACAACTACCATGATCGGTTCAATACGTTCCCGATGGGAACCTTCGGGCAATGGTATCACTCGTGGATGATGGCCATCCTGCCGGAGGTCGAACAGGGCGCCGTGTTTGATAAGCTGGTGTTCCACACCTTGTCGGGCCTTCCGACCGTGGGCGCCCCGAATCAGGCGGTCCTCGATCGCTGGACGCCGGCGTTCGTCTGGTGCCCGTCGAGCACGTCGGAGCGGCTGAACGTCCGCACCGACGCGGGGACCGTTCGCGTCTCCTCGGCGAGTTACATCGGCATTGCCGGCGCGTGTACGAGTGCTACCGATGCCACCGATCCGACGGGACGCGGCCGTTGCGTCGCGGGCGGCCAAGGGTACGCCTGCGCGAACGGAGCGCTGGTCCCCAATCGCATCGTGCGGATCAGCGACATCACCGACGGGACGAGCAACACGATCGCCGTGGGCGAGTCTTCCGCCTGGGGCAGGAACTCCCTTGGCGACGTGGAAATCCGCGGCAGTGCCGAATGGGGTTGCTGGGCGGGCTGCGGCGCGGCTGCCGGACCGCCGGAATCGGGCGGGGCGTATACATGGACTGCAAGCCCGTGGTGCCGCAATGTGACCACGATCCGCTATGCCGTCAACATGAGAACGCAAATGACCGGCAATGGTGGCAATCACCGCGACGGCACGAACAATTCGCTGCACTCCAACCACCCCGGCGGAGTCAACGTGCTCCGAGGGGATGCGGGCGTGAGCTTCCTCTCCGACACGACGGACGTCCTTATGTTGCGGAACATCTCCATCCGCGACGACAGGTCGACCGTCACCGGCGTTCTTCAGTGATTTCGCTGTCAAACGCCTTCGGCATGTAGGGTGGTCCAGAGCGGACCATCCCCCGGCGGACCGCATTGCCGCCACGCGCACCACCGGAGGAAACGCCGGCATGGCCGAAAGGTGAGCGCCGGCCCACCACGCGCCAACCACAGGAGCTGCAACGGGCCGGGAGACCCGTTCTACGA
>JAMOAF010001064.1 GCA_023621895.1 Planctomycetota bacterium | reverse complement strand
CTCGCAATCCCTCCAAGGCGATTGGAGTGGCGTCGTTCGCCTGCCCGCTGGCCACGTTTTACGCAATGACGAGCCTCTTGCTCGACAAGCCTTACCTGGCATTTATTGCGACCGCCGCGGCGTACGGTTTTACGACGATTGCCATGCTGATTCCGGCAGTCGACGAGTTCGACGTTGCGACCGGCCGGACGACGATCGGAGAACCGTAATGCGGCGCAGTCGCCGGAGTTGAACCGAAGTGCAAGGACTGCTAGCCCACTGGGCGGGGCTGACGGCAATGGGGGTCTTGGCTTGCGTCTCGGCGCTCTGCTCGGCGAGTGAAGCGGCGCTGTTTTCGCTCAATGGCCGCCAGCGCCGGAAATTGGCGTCGGACCGGCGCGGCCGGACCGCGCTTCTGCTTTTGGAGGACCCCGATCGGCTGCTCACGGCGGTGCTGTTCTGGAATCTGATCGTCAACCTGGCCTACTTTGCAGTCGCCTCGATGATCAGCCTGCGGTTGGAGCGATCCGGCTCTTCGGCCGCGGCGGCCGCCATGGCCTTCGGCTCGCTGCTCGTGCTGATCCTGTTCGGCGAGATGCTGCCCAAGAGCGTGGGAGTGTTGATGCCCGGGCCGCTGGCTGGCCTGCTGGCGGTTCCGCTTGCGGGTCTCGTTCGGCTTCTCGCCCCCGTTTTGCCGGCGCTGCGGACCGCAAACCTGCTTTCGCGGCGGTTGTTCTGCCCGAGATTCAAGGCGGAACCACACCTTCGCATCGGCGATTTGGAGCGCGCCGTGGAGCTTTCCACGCAGAACGCGGCTTTGCTCGCGCAGGAGCAACTCGTGCTCCAGAACATCGTCGCGCTGTCGGAAATCCGCGTGGATGAGCTGATGCGGCCGCGCAACAGTTGCCGGACTTTTCGCCCGCCGGTGGCCCTTGCCGACCTGAAGGGCCAAATGCCCCCGAGCGGGTACATGCTGGTCACGGAGCCTGACAGTGAAGAAATCGCCAAGGCGATCCCGCTGAAGAGCCTTTCGCGCGTGCCGAGTGAGCATCTGGAGAATCACGCCGAAGCGGTGGTCTACGTGCCCTGGTGCACGACCGTCGCCGACGCGCTGGAGGTGATGTTTCGCGGCCCCTGGCGCGTGGCGGCTGTGATCAACGAGTACGGGGAGACAATCGGCATCCTCACGGAGGACGATGTCCTCGACACGATCTTCAGCAAGGCGACCAGCCGAGTGGAGCGAATCCTTTCGCGCCAGCCGCTGCGCCAGGTCGGTCCGGACCGGTGGCACGTGGACGGCATGACCGGGCTGCGGCGGTTGCGGCGGCAATTCAGTCTTGATGGTCCGGCATGCCGGAGCGTGACCGTTGCCGGGGTGATCCAGGAAATCCTCGATCGCCTTCCGGCGGAGGGAGACGAGTGCACGTGGGGGCCGTTTCACTTCCGCGTTCTGCGGACTTCCGAGCGAGTCCCCCAACTCATTGAACTGACGCTGGTCCCTCCCCCGCGGGAGGTAGCGCGATGATCTGGGCGGCGCTGGGGTTGGCAATCGTCGGGTTGTCCCTGAGCGGCCTGTTCAGCGGGTCGGAGACGGGCTTCTACCGGGCGTCGCGGATTCGCCTCGTCCTCGACGCGCTGAGCGGGGATCGGATCGCGCGCGGACTGCTCTGGCTGACCAATCACGCTTCCATGTTCGTGGCCACCACGCTGGTCGGAAACAACCTCGCCAACTACCTGGTGTCGCTGGCGATTGTCCTGGCGGCGGACAAGCTGGTTGCCGGCGATTCATGGATTGCCGAACTCATCGCCCCGGTGTTGCTTGCCCCGATCCTGTTCGTCTACGGAGAGCTCGTCCCAAAATATCTCTTCCTGCACGCCCCCAACCGCTTGCTGCGCCGAGCGGGCTGGCCGCTGCTTGTGTTCGTCGTCCTCTTCCTGCCGATAAGCTCGCTGCTCTGGCTGCTGAACCGGGCCCTGGCGGGATTGCTCGGCGAATCCCCCGAGCGGGTTCACCTGAGGATCGCCCGCCGCGAACTCCGCGGGATTCTCGAAGAGGGACACGAAGCCGGCATCCTCCATCCGGTCCAGCAGAAGCTGGCGGCGAGCATTTTCGCGTCTGCCGACCACACGTTGCGGCGATACCTGGCGCCGCTCAGCGGAGTGGCTCGGGCGCGGGCCGGGATGAGCAAGGAGGAGGTTCTCGGGCTGGCCCGGCGGTTCAAACTGGCCGAGGTGCCCATCGAAGACGCCGACCAGCCCGGACAACTAGCGGCCTACGTCCGGACGATCGATTTGGAATTGAGTCCGTCATCCGAAGTCGAGCCCGTGCGGCCGCTGATGTCCATCCCTGCCGGCGAGACTCCCGTGACGGCGCTGATCCGCTTGCACAGCGCGCGGGAGCATCTTGCCCGGGTGATCGACAACCGAGGGCAGACGATCGGCATCTTGAGCGCTTCGCAGCTCCGGCAGCGGCTGCTGCGAGACAACTAGCCCGCTGCCTGGAACCTGAGGCTCGCCTCCTGGTACTCGGCTGCCCGATTTTGCCGTACAATCGTCGACCGGAAGCCAGACCCCCATGAAATCGCCGTCACAGCAATTCCTCTCCGTTGCCGCAATTGCCCTCAGCGCTGCCTGCTGTGGTTGCCAGGGCGGGGACGCGTATCCCACCGCTCCGATCGTGCTGATCTGCCCCTGGTCAGCCGGCGGCGGCACCGACCAGACCAGCCGGCAGGTCGCGACGCTCCTGGAGCGGCAACTCGGCGTGCCGGTCAACGTCGTGAACTCCACCGGCGGCGCAGGGGTAACGGGGCACACACGGGGGGCATTGGCTCGGCCCGACGGCTACACGATCACGATGGTTACAGTGGAGATCAATATGCTCCACTGGCGCGGCTTGACGACTATTTCCTACCGGGACTTCGATCCGGTCGGAATGCTCAATCGCGACGCCACCGCGGTTTTCGTCCGCCAGGACGCGCCGTGGAATACTCTCGGCGAGCTCGAGAAACACATCCGCGACAACCCCGGACAAGTCAAGGCATCGGGGACGGCCCGGGGGGGGAGCTGGCATCTGGGATTCGCCGGTTGGCTGGACCGTGAAGGGATCGATCCGGCCAGCGCGATCTGGGTGTCGATCAACGGCGCGGCGCCGTCGCTTCAGGAGCTGATTGCCGTCGGCGTCGACATCGCCTGCTGTAGTCTGCCCGAGGCCCAGGCCCTGCTCGACGCTCGCCGCATTCGGTGCCTGGGAGTGATGGCGGATCAGCGGGTCGAGCAATACCCGGGCGTGCCGACGTTCAAGGAGCAGGGCGTGGACTGGACGTTCACGGCCTGGCGAGGCATCTGCCTTCCCAAAGGCTGCCCCGCCGAGGTCCGCGGCCGGCTGGCGGCGGCTCTGGAGAACGTGGCCCGGAGCAGCGAATTCCGCGGCTACATGGGCAGCGCTGGTTTCGATGTGACCTGGCAGCCGCCCGGGCAATTTGCCGACACGATGGCGCGCGTCGACGAGCAACTCGGAAAGTTGCTTACGAGCGAGGCGATGCAGTCGATCGAGGAGTCGAGATTCGGCCCGATGTTCTTTCCGAACGTTCTGGCCGTGCTTGGAGGCGCGGTCTTCCTCGGCCTGCTCGTGACGGGGCAATTGAAACGCCCTGAGCAGACGGAGTCGCTTTCCTTGCGCGACCTGGGACGGCTCGCTGAGACCGCGGCTTGCGTCATGGCGTACGTGATTTTCGCCGAGACGGCCGGCTTTTTGCTCACGGCCGGCCTGCTGCTCGTGTTTCTCCTGTTGCGCCTCGGCAATCGCTGGCACGTCAGCGTTGCGGCAAGCGCGGTCGTCGTGGCCTTGGCCTACCAGTTGTTTGCCGTGGGATTGCGGGTTCCCCTGCCCCGCGGTTGGTTGGGATGGTGACATGAGCGGGTGTTTGCTGCAAGCGTTTTCCGGAGTCTTTGGGGATCCCCGTGTTTTGCTGATCATCGTCGCAGCCGCGGTCTACGGCATCTTCATGGGGGCCGTGCCGGGGTTGACCGCGACGATGGCCGTCGCGCTTCTCGTCCCGCTGACTTTCTTTCTGGATCCGATTTCGGCCCTGGCGGCCGTGGTGACGGTTGAGGCGTGCGCGATTTTCGCCGGCGACATTCCCAACGCGCTGCTGCGGATTCCGGGCACGCCCGCCTCGGCCGCATACGCCGACGACGCTTATGCTTTCACTCGCGCCGGCCGCTCCACGGAGGTTCTCGGAGTCTGCCTTGCGTTCTCCGTCGCCGGCGGCGTGTTGGGCACGGTGATTCTCGCGCTGTTTGCCCCGCAATTGGCCAGTATCACCACCTGGTTCACGGTGGCGGAGTATTTCTGGCTGTACCTGCTCGGATTGAGCTGCGCGGTGATCGTTTCTCGTGGGTCGACGTGGAAAGCGGCCTTTGCCCTGATCATCGGCCTCCTCCTCTCGACGGTCGGCCTGAGCGCTGTCCACGCCCAGGCCCGATTCACCTTCGGCCAGGCCGAGTTGTTTCAGGGGATTAATTTCATTCCCGCCATGATCGGCCTGTTTGGGGTCTCGGAAGTCTTTCGCAGTATCCTCACCTTCGATTCCGCCGTCACAACGCCCGGCAGCCAGGCCACCGCGCCGCTCTCGCCGCCTCGCTCCTGGAGCCAGTGGCTGGCCGGGTCCGTACGTTCCGTTTTCGGCGCCAGTCTGCCCCTGTTGTGGATTCGCAAGTGGCACGCGATCCGCTCGGGAATGATTGGATCGCTGATCGGGATGCTGCCGGGCGCGGGGGCCGACATCGCTGCCTGGGTGTCGTTGGCGGTGTCGAAGCGGTTTTCGAAGAAACCCGAGGAGTACGGGACGGGCTCGATGGAAGGCGTCTCGGATGCAAGCTGCGCGAACAACGCGGCGCTGGCCGGCGCGTGGGTCCCCGCCCTGGTTTTCGGCATCCCGGGCGATTCCGTGACGGCGATTGTCATGGGCGTGCTGCTGATGAAGAACATCAAGCCTGGCCCCGAGATATTCGAGAAACAAGCCGTTCTCGTCTACAGCATCTTCCTGATCTTCTTCCTGGCCAATTTGTTTCTGATCGCCGCCGGTTTCCTGGCGATCAAGGCAGGCGGTTACGTCGTAAGGATTCCCCGCAAGATCCTCCTGCCCCTGATTCTGCTCTTCTGCGTGATCGGTTCCTATGCGATCAACGGCAGTTACTTCGACATCGGCGTGATGTTGGCGATGGGCGGCCTCGGTTTTGCCCTCGAACGCCGGCAGATTCCGCTCGGGCCGGTTGTACTCGGCATCATTCTGGGCGGACCGTTGGAGGAGCGGTTCATTCAGGCGCTGTCGAGTTCGGGGAGCGCGTGGGAGGCGTTCTTCTCGCGCCCGATGGCCGCCGCCCTGGGCGTTGTCTCGATGCTGGTCTGGCTCGCACCGTTCGTCATATCGCTACGGCAGGTGCGCCGTCTGCTGGAGTCCGCATCCGGGCGTCTCTCGCGGATCCGGCGCGGATCGTCCTGAAATGCCCCGTCCGGCCGCCGATGCAGACAGTCCCCGATCCCCCGCTGGCCGCCCAACGTGGCGGCGCCGGCCGCGCCCCGATGGATGCTTGCCCAAGACTTACTTGTGGTAACCCAAGTCCTTGACCACGGCGAGCATCTCTTCGTACGTGATGAAGCGGCGACGGTGTCGGAGCTTGTATTGATCGATGGCGGTTGCCATCTCGCGGGCCTCCGGCGAGAGGTCCGCGTGGCTGTTGCCGAACTGGCGCCGCTCGTGCTCGGGTGGCAATCCTGTAGGTACGCCGTAGCTGCGGCGATCGATAAACGTTCCATCCGTTTCGAAGCATTGCGACATGGGGTAAGTCCTTCTTTGATTCTGACGCCGCTGGCGGGGCAAGCGGCGGCATGTCTGGTCCTCGCACGGCGCGGCCGGGGCTTGGCGCAACCGGCAGAGCCCAGGAAAGCCTAGCGCACAATTTTCACCCGGTCAAATCAAGCCGCCCGCCTGCGGCGGCAGATCGGCTGCGCCAACGAGGGCGAACCTGCCGATCATGCGGCTTGCGGCATCTGCCGCGGCTGATTTCAAGGTGGCCGGTCCGGTTCCCGTGGCGGACTCCGTCGGCTTTCGCGCAGGCTGGGCGTGCGTGCCGCGGACCGCCGGGCCAAGCAGCCGAGGGCTCGCCTAGCGGCGCAGGATAGCGCTGTCGATCCCCATTTGGGCGAGCAGGTGACGGCTCGGCCCGTGTCCGGGGTCGACCGATAGGGCGTCGAAGGCCGCCTGAGCCGCTTGCTGGGGGTGTCCCGCGAGCATCTCCGCCTTGGCAAGGCAATAGAGCGTCTCCGGACAGCGGTCGCCTCGTTGGGCGGCCGCGGAAAGTTGTTCAACCGCATCCTCGTGGCGGCCCAGTTCCAGGTAGGATCGGCCTTTGAGAGCCAAAATCGCGGCCGGTTCATCGGGAGCGGCCCAGCGGCGTCCGAGGCTCTGCACCGTGGCCAGGGCCCGGTCGGGTTGGCCGATCTCCAGGTAGATGCTGGCGATTTCCGCCTCGATTTCCGCGTCGCCCGACGCCAAGCCTTGCGCTCGGTGCAGGTCGCTGAGCGATTCCCGCAGGTGCCCGGCTCTGTGCATTATCCTGCCCCTCAGGGCCCATGCTGCTGCCAGATTGGGTTTCAGATCGAGGGCCGACTCGGCCGACTCTCGGGCGGACTGGAGGTTGCCCAACGCCATCTGTATTT
>JAMOAF010000469.1 GCA_023621895.1 Planctomycetota bacterium | reverse complement strand
ATGCAGGCCGACGATCATGCCGTACTGCTGGCCTAACTTGTCGAGCATCGGCAACAGGCTGGGATCCGGTTCGCTCACAAAATACTTGACCCCCAGCTTCTTGCTCCTTTCAAACACCGTTCGACACGTGGCCTCGTCGGCTGGAAATCGCCCATAATACAGAGCGATCAAGGTCACTCGTGAGTCGCGTAATTTGCGGAGGACTTTCTCAAACACGTCATCCGACATCGTGAGCGGATTCAGGCCGCCCGGAATCTCCTTGCTGATCCTCTGCGAGTTGAACCCTTCGACTCGATCGAGTCCCAGTTCGGCCACCTTGTCGACCGTCTCGAAAAACGTGAACTTGCGGAAGGTGTAGGCGGCTACGGAGATTTGCCAGTCGAGCTTGCTCTGGGCCGCCCGTGCAGCCTGTCGGGCTTCGAAGGCGGGGTTGTTTCCTTGGGCCACGCAGGTCGCGGCGCCAAGCGCAAGCACGAACGTCGTCAAACTCGCGCGGTGTGTCATCGTTCTTCTCTCCTTGATGAATCAGGCTGCGATCGCCGTGAAAAAAGGGTCTCTACATTCCCGGCCGGGCCTTTTCGGCGCCCGGCAACGAACTTGTCCTTGACGCATCCTCCTATTCAGCGTCGAGTGTAGGGCGCCGCCAGACACCGGTCAATCGTCGTGTGCGCGAAAGTGCCATATTATTGTGCCCTTCGTCGCTCTGCGTCCGCGCGAGGCGCGTTTGCCGGCAGCAGCCCTTTTTTGTCCGGCCCCGGCCGGCTATATTTGGCGCTGCTGGCGGCTCGCCAGGAGGTGGCTGGCAAGCGTGATCGTGAGTTCGTAGGCCGAATCGAGGAGACTCCCGTGAAACATCGTGAACCGGTGCGGCGTATTCTGGTCGAGGCGAGCCAAGAAGAGCTGTCGCGGCGCAAGCTATTGAGTGGTGCCGTGGCGGGCGCCGCCTGCGCGATCGTGCCCCGGCATGTCCTCGGCGGGCCGGGCCATGTTCCTCCGAGCGAGAAGACGGTGCTCGCCGGCATCGGAATGGGCGGCCAGGGCATCCAGAACATCACGAATTTCCTCAAGATGCCGGAAGTTCAGGTGACCGCCGTTTGCGACGTCAACCGCGAAGGTGGCGGCTACCTGTCCGTCAACTGGAACACGTGCAAGGAGCAGAGAACGGGCGGCCGCGAACCGGCTCGCCGCGCCGTTGACGACTTCTACGCCCAACAGAAGCCGTCGGGCAAGTATCACGGCTGCCGCGCCTACAACGACTTCCGCGAACTGTTGGCCAAAGAGCAGATCGATGCGGTGATGATTGCCACTCCCGATCACACCCACGCGGTGATCGCCATGGCCGCAATCAAGCTCGGCAAACACGTCTACTGCGAGAAGCCACTGACCCATTCCGTGGCCGAGGCCCGACAGGTGGCCGAGGCGGCCCGGCGCGCGGGGGTTGCCACCCAGTTAGGCAATGCGGGCCAGGCCAGCGAGGAGGCCCGATTTGTGCAGGAGTACATCCTCGACGACGCCATCGGCCCGGTGCGTGAAATCCAGGTCGGGATCGGCCCCCGCTTCTGGCCGTATCCCACATGGCGCGGCCGCCCGCAAGAGACCCCGCCCGTGCCGCCTGGCCTTGATTGGGACCTGTGGCTGGGACCTGCTCCCGAGCGACCGTATCATCCAGCCTATTGTCCTTGGACCTGGCGCAACTGGTGGGATTTCGGGACGGGGCTGGTCGGCGACCTCGGCTGCCACGTGCTCTCGACTCCCTTCAAAGCCTTGAAGCTGACGCACCCCGTCAGCGTCGAGGCGTCGAGCACGATCAACGACTTCGAGATTCACCCGCATGGGGTGATCGCCCGTTTTGAGTTCCCCGCGCGCGGCACGATGCCCCCGCTGACGCTCACCTGGTACGACGGTGGTTTGAAGCCCGCACGCCCGAAGGATCTCGAGCCGGGGCGCAGCACCGGCGGCGTCATCTACATGGGCGAAAAGGGGACCCTCATGGGGCACCGCTTGATCCCCGAGTCGCGGATGAAGGCCTACGGCCGCCCGCCCAGGAAGCTGCCGCGGTCCAAGGGCCACTTCGAGGAGTTCGTCGACGCCTGCCGCGGCGGCCCGGCCGCCGGGGCCAATTTTCCCGATCATGCCGGCGTTCTGACGGAAACCTGCATGTTGAGCAATGCGGCCTTGCATGCCGGCAAGAAGCTCGAGTGGGACGGCCCCAATATGAAATTCACCAACGACGCCTCAGCCAACCGCTTCCTGACGCGCGAGTACCGCGGAGGGTGGTGCCTGTAGCGCACCCGTTTCACTCGCCGTCCCAACGATCGCATTTGCACTCTGCCATCACCCCTTGGCAGGCTCAGCCCCCGTCGGCAGGAATGAATCGCATGGTTTGCGGTTTGAACCGGATGTTGTTGGCCGGTCTCTTGGCCGGGAGTTCCAGTCGAAACAGGCGCCGGACCTTCTCTTCACGCAAAGCGGCAAGCCAGCCACCGGCAACGATCTCTAGATTCGCGACGACGACCACGGCTACAAGTTCCCCTTCTACAAGTTGATCGCGATGAACTGCCGGTCGGGCGGTACGTCGATCTTGCCGGCATGCAGCTGGTTGAGGGCCTTGAGCGAACTCTCCAACCGGTTCGGCAGCAGGTCGGCCATTGCGACCAGCTTCACCGGGCCGTTGGGCGACTCGAAGGCGTTAACCGCCGCGCCTCTGCCGCGGCTGCCACAGCCGATCAACGCCAATCGGATGGTGTTGTTCTCCGCCGCGTGAACGTGGGGCGGAGTGACGCCGACCATGGCTGGCATGGCGGCCGCGGTTGCCGCGCATTTCAAGAATTCGCGGCGTGACGGTGTGCGCGATCGATCGGGCGTGGAGCTGGCTTTGGGTTTCATGGTTCTTCTCGGTGGTACGCAGATCGAGCAACTGGTTCCGATCAATTGTTTTCGGCAATATTACTGTCTGCAAACGAGCGACGGAAGACGCGGCCGCAGACCAAGATCGCCTCCCCGCCTGGCACTTGCCGTCCGCAAAAGGCAAGCACGCCGCCTCGTCCGCCGGCACGCGCCAGAGCGTTTGACACTTGAGGCTCGAACGAGTACTTTCATCACACAGGATAGAGGCTTCGCCAATGAGTCCCAGGGAGATAGACCATGCGTCCTGAAATGAGGGAGTGTTGCTTCGGTTTGCTGCTGAGCGTGGTGTTTTGCGTCTCATGCCCTGCCCGGCCGGCCTCGGGCGCGGAGACCGCGCCGCAACTGCCGAGAGTCGTATTGCTGGGCGATTCGGTTCGCGTGGGATACGCACCCCTGGTGGCAAAACGCCTGGCGGGCAAGGCCACCATCGTCAGCCCGGCCTCCGATGGCGATGACAGTGCCGCTCTGCTTCGGCAGATCGAGCAATTGGCGATCCGCGAGAACCCGGCCGTCGTGCATTTCAGTTGCGGCCTGCGTGATCTTAGCCGGAACCGGGCGACCGGGCGACACCAGGTGGAAGCAGCCCAGTACCAGGCCAATCTCGAACAACTGGTGACCCGCCTGCAAAAGGAGACCACGGCGGCACTGGTGTTCGCCGCGGCAACGCCGATCCTCGACGAACGCCATGCCGGCCGCAATGAAAAGTGCGACTATGCCGAAGCCGATGTCCAGCGATACAACTCGGCGGCCGTTTCGGTGATGAACCGGTGCGGCGTACCGGTCAACGACCTGCATTGGGTCGTCCAGCACGGTGGCGCGGAAAAGCTGTTCGACGCGGACGGGGTTCATTGCACGTCGGCCGGAAATGCCTTAATTGCCGAGGCTGTTGCCGACAGCGTGCTTCGCCAGTTGGCGATCCGAGCGATTGCCCACCATTTCCGCGGCCACGCCCATGGGCCGGCCACCGCCGTGGCGGTGGCCGGCTACTGGAAAGCCCTGGCCGAACGTGACGCCCAGGTGCCGCCGGCATTCAAAAGCTTGCCCGTTCCGCCGCTTCCCATTCCCGCAAATGCCGACGAGTGGAATCGCCAGCGCCCAGAAGTGCTCAAGGCGGTGCTTCAGTCGTTGGGCGACCGGCCGCCGCGTCCATCCCCGCAGCGCACCCGCCTCGTTGCACGCGAGATCCGCCGCGGTTATACGTTGGAGCGGGTCAACATCGACAATGGCGTGGACAGCCAGGTCACCGCGCTGGTGCTGATCCCCGACCGTCGCCGGACGCCGGCACCGGCCATCCTTTGGCTCCACTCTTCCACCCCTGACAAGAACCACTTTCTTATTCCCAACGAGAACGGAGGCGACGACTCGCTCGCCGACGCCTTTGCGCGCGCAGGCTACGTAGTGATGGCCCCCGACGCGTATTCGTACGGCGATCGCGACGAATCGACCCCCGGCGGACCAATGGAGGCCTATCGGCTGGCGATTCCCGGCTCGTACCGGTTGGCGGAAGACAGCATGGTGAAGTTCAACCTGTGGTTCGGCCGCACCCACTGGGGAATGATGGTCCGTGACGACCAGATCGCGCTCGACTATCTGTGCAGCCGACCGGAAGTGGACAAAGCCCGCATCGGAGCGACGGGGATGAGCATGGGGAGCACGCGTTCCTGGTGGCTGGCAGCCGTCGACGATCGCATCGCGGCCGCGGTCGGCGTAGCGTGCCTGACCCGCTACCAGAACCTGATCGCTCACGGCGAGCTTCGCGCTCACGGACAGTATTACTTCGTGTATGGCCTGCTGAAGCACTTCGACACGGAAGGCGTCCTTTCGCTGATTGCGCCGCGTCCATTCCTGGCGCTCACCGGCGACATGGATCGAGGTTCGCCCGCCGACGGAATCAAGGCCCTCGAAGAGAGCGCCGGCGGCGTCTACCGTGCGATCGGGGCGGGCGAGCGGTTCAAAAGCATCGTGTACCAGAACACCGGGCACGTGTATTCAGCGGAAATGCGCGCCCAGATGCTGGCCTGGTTCAACCGCTGGCTGGGCTCGTCGGCGAGCGTCCCGCGTCGAGAGGAGAACAATCAATGAGCGTGAGCCCAAGCCGAAGGGATTGGTTGCGAAGGGCGTTGGCGACTGGGATCGGATCCGCGGCCGCCATGCTGAACCCTGGTTTCTCGTCCGCCGCGCCTCGAACCAAGGTGCGCCTGGGATTCAGCGGCGCCGGCCAGCGAGGTCTCGGCCACGTCCAGCGAACCATCCGCCGACCCGACGACACCGACCTGGGTGATCCCGACGAAGCTCTTGCCTCTTGAACTGGCTTCGCCCAAGACCGCTGCCGAATGGCTGGATGAACCCGACCTCACGTTCGCCAACGGGAACTTATCTCCCGATCCGAAGGTAGGAATTCCCCTTTACGGACCACGTTCGCTGGAAACGTCTCGCCATAAGAGTGAGATTCACGTAGGCTTCATCGGCACGAGCGAGACAGTCGCCAAGGCCGGAGCTTTGTACGAGCGGTGCAGCCAGGGCATCGACGGCGATGACGACCACGAGCCGTTTCCAGGCTGCAACCCAAACGAAGGCTTTCGCTGTGAACTGACGACCGACTTGACCGAGACCATCCGGCAGCACGAGTACGACCTGATTCTAGGCGAGCGGAAGAAGCGTCAGAAGTTCGAGACGCTCTTCGGCGTGTTGCAGCAGAAGATGAATCTGATTACCGGACGAGAACACCCGCTCGACTACATCGTCGTCGCCCTTCCCGACGAACTCTACAAGAAGTGCCGAAGCGTCGAGTACACGGAGACAGGGGTTGGCCGGGTCTACCGCAACCTTCGTCGCTCCTTCAAGGCGATGGCGATGCACTTCGACACGCCCACGCAGATTCTCCTTGAGAAGACCATCGACAACTTCGGCACGGACAAGACGACGGTCCAGCCATCCCAGGTGGCCTGGGACCTTTTCACCGGCATGTACTTCAAGGTGGAGGGCTTGCCGTGGGGGCCGACTGGACTGCGGCCGGGCACTTGCTATATTGGGATCAGCTTCTTCCGACCGCTCGGGGATTCGTCCTCGTTCCGCACCAGCGTCGTCCAGGCGTTCGCCGACCACAAGCGCGACACGTCCCGCACGAAATTGCTGCGGGAGGTACTGGTGCTGACGAAGATGAACTGGAATTCTGCGAATATGTTCGGCCTGATGCCGATCACCCTGCGGTTCTCTCGCCTTGTCGGCGACATCCTGCGGGGAGTGCCTGAGAACGAGAAGCCCAGGTCACAATACAAGTTCTACATGTCGGAGCAGGTTTACGTGCTGCTTCAATTATTCGTCCCATACTGCAAACGGATTTACCGGCTGATCGACTTCTTCAAGTGATAGGTTCTTGGCCCCTCTCCTCATGGTGCGGAGAGAGGCCGCTTCGCTCCTTACCAGCCAGATGGCAATCCCCGTAGTCCTCGGGTTACGAGTTCGACGGAGTTGCCTGCCGGGTCACGGAGATACAAGGACTTCCCGCCCCTTGGCCACTCGATCTCCTTCTCGATCTCGATGCCGTGAAGACGAAGGTGTTCTCGCCAAGCGATCAACGATTCGGCCGGGATACCCAGCGCAAAGTGCCCCGGTCCTCTGGTCTTATGCGCCGCGAGCATCCCGGCTTTCAACGTTTCTTCGGCCCGGAAGATCAGCAGCACGGCCTCATCCACACGGAGGCCATGCCAAGCCAAAACGAACTGCGAATAGCCGTTACTGAAGAACTGATCACGGCGCTGTGCCAGCCATCCTGCCATATTCCCAAAAAGTAGTTGAACTAA